>NZ_RAWR01000111.1:0-33166 GCF_003986945.1 Corallococcus sp. AB018
GCCCCCCACCAGCACGACACGACCCTCGGACTCCATGGCGACTCCCTTTCGTGACCCACCACGGATATAGGTCGATTGACCTATTTTTTCACGACATTCGATTTCGCGTGAATAATCAGGCCGACTCCACGTCAGGCAGGCCAATCCACCGAGAGGCCCCCCATGCGCAGGAAGCTCGCCGCCCTCCTCCCGCTGTGTCTGTTCGCCATCGGCTGTGAGAACTCACAGCACGCGCAGCGGCTGGAGCGGCGCGAAGCCATCCGTGAGGCCCATCTGCGGAATCTCCGCGGCGCCGCGACCGGCTTCGAGGACACCCGCTGGAGCATGAGCCCCGATGAGGTGCGGGCTCGCTACCCCGAGGCGGTCATCGTGGATGGCGGCGGACTCGAACTTCAGTCGGAGCACTGGGAGATGCCCGCGACAATTCGCTTCTCCTTCGACCAGGAGAAGCTCGCGGCGGTGACCCTCTACCTTGGCCCCCAGGGAGATCTCCGCGAGGCCCACCGCGGCGTCGCGAGCATGCTCCAAACGAAGTTCGGCGAGCCGGATGAAACCCGGGATTCGGCGGAGGAGGCCGCCCGTCAGAGGGCCGTGTTGAGTGCGCTCGCCGGTCTCGCCTTCGTCGCCGAAACCATCCAGGCGGTCCAGGAGCGGCGGCCCCCGGACGCCTCATCCCTGGAGCAGATGAACGAGCGGGCACTGATGGCCGCCGAGGACGCCTACTGGGATACCCGGGAGTACACCCTGCACAGCCGTTGGAACACCTCCGCGACGGAGGTCCATCTCCTCGGAAGGCGGGCCGGGGATCGGCAGGGCCTGTCCCTCTCGTACGTGAGCACGGTGCTGCGGGCAGGCTCCATCTAGGGTCCCCAGTAGAACCCGGTCCCATCCTCGGTGGCGCTCCACAGCTCGTCCGACGACAGCCCCTCCAGGGTCGTGAAGCCCTGGGTGCCGAAGAGGAAGTCCTGCCACGCCACTCCGTCGAAGCGGACGAGGTCGTCCGAGTCCAGGTGCGCGAAGACGACGCCCTGTCCGAAGGACACCACGTCCAGCAAATCAGGTGCGACGCCGCCATCCGCGTAGATGGGATACGTCGGCTTCGTGCTCCAGGTGCCCGCCGCACGCTCCAGGAACAGCCCCTGGGCTCCGCCCGCGTAGGCCAGGCCCGGCGCCACCACGTGCACGGCCTGCAGGGCGTCCTGCCCCGAGATCAACTGTGGCAGCGGCTCCCGCAACCACGGACCTCCATCCGCGTTGACGTGGTACGCGACGGGCCCTTTGCCGTTGGTACCCACGGTGATGAGCGTTCGAGGGTCGAGGCCGTGGATGGAGCGCAGGTCCGCGTCCACGTGCTCCACCCGCTGGGGCTCCGCCGGATAGTCCCAGCGGAGGATGTCCCCGGTCTCGCTCACCGCATAGAGCGTCGTGCCTCCGTCCGCCTCGAAGCCCACGAGGTCCTGGATGGCCGCCCCTCCCCCGTCAAAGGACGTCAGCGTGCAGGGCTCCTCGGAGACAAGCGACCGCGTGGCGAGCTGCCCCATCCAGGAGCCCATGAACACACGCCCGTCGCTCGGCCGCGCCCACGCGGTGGACCAGGCTCCGTGGCAGTCGGTGAATGGCTGTACGTCAAAGCCATCATCGGCCTGCCGACGAACGTGGGCGAGCACGTCGTTGTTGTCGCTCACGAGCCAAGCCTGACCGCGCGCATGGGGCGCCACGTCCCGGAAGGTCGCCAGAGGGAAGCGCTCGGTCGTCCTCCAGTCGACGCCTTCACAGACGGGCACCGGGTCCTGGCGGCCGTCACAGTTGTTGTCCAGGAAGTCGCAGCGCTCCTCCACCCCCGGGGAGATGGAGACGGAGTGATCGTCACAGTCCGTCCCCCGGGTGGCGGTGCTCACGTAGCCATCCCCGTCATCATCCCGAGCACTCAACGTCAGCTCGACGCTGGCGGTGTCCTCCTCCGGAACCTCCACCTGCGAGGATGCAGTGGCCACCTCCTGCCCCGCGCACGAGCGCTCGCGGGCGGAGGCTGTCACCTTCACCATGTCGCTCCACCCGGTGCGACGCACGAAGCCTGTCTCGCCCGCTCCCTCGGGCACCGACAGCTCGAAGGTCCTGGAGCCATCCTCCGCGTCCACCACTCGCAGCGTGACGCAGCCTGGACGGAAGCCGTCGAAGGTCATCCGCACCTGGACATGGCAGGGATGGCTCGCGTCGCATCCGCTGGGGCGCTCCGCTTCGAGTTCCTCGATGTCCGGCACCGTGCAGGTGATGCAGAGCAACCCGAGTCCCACGGCCACGGCGCGCTTCATGGAGAGACCTCCGTCCGCGGCGACGGCGAATCGCCCGTGAGAAGCCAGGTGACGGCGGCTCCAGCCGCGGCGGTGACGGCCGCGCCCAGCAGGATGTTGGCCGCGAGCGCCTGTCCCCGCGCGCTGTCCAGGTGCGCGGTCCGGTCGCTGTAGAACTCATCATCGCGCGCGGCGTTCACGTTGCTCCGCGACTGGAGGCCCACGTAGCTACCAATGCCTCCGAGCACCACGCCACCGCCCAGCAACGCCAGCGGAAGCACCGGCGTGCGGCGCACCTCCTCCTGCGCCGGTGCTGGCACGAGACCGGGCGACGGAGCGGGTTCGGGCCGCACATCCGCTATCGCGACCGGTGCGTCCGGAGGTGGCCGGGGGCTGCGCACCAGCTCACGCTGCACGTTCCGGCGCACCTCCTCGAAGTCACGTGACACCTTGGGGGACACCTTCACCGGAAGGCTCGCGTCGGGCACCAGCGACAGCCCTTCCTTGAAGGCGGACAGCGACTCCTGACGGCGCCCCAGGTCCGCGAGCACGATGCCCCGGAGGATGGCCACCCGGCCCTGCTCCCCGCCGTCGCGCGCCACCGCCTTCGCCGCGTCGAGCTGCTCGATCGAGTGCTCGTAGTCGAGATCCTCGTAGGCCCGGGACGCGGCGGACATCCGGGCCTGGAAGTCAGGGCCCGGGGAGACCGCGGGCTAGCCCCAAGCGGGCGACACCAGCATCAATGCGACGCCGAGCACGATTCGCAGGTCCATGGGCACGGAAGATACCACCCGACTCCCGGCCCGGAGTGCCTTGCCGTGCTGTTTTGATTCCACGGAGTGTTTGGCATTGGAACTGGAACCCCCGTCTGGAAGGTGCGTGGCCCCTTCACGCCCTGGGCCTGAAAAGGCCGTGGAAATGGTGGGGGAATATGCGCGGCACGGGACGTAACAGCACGGGGCGCAACACACCGTTGTTCTTCCTCGCCCCTTCCGGAGTCGTCCCATGCGCTTCACCTCGTCCGCCGCTCTCCTGGTCACCGCCTCGCTCGTCACCGCCTGTGGCGGTCCGCTGGAGGAAGAGACCCCGTTGCCAGGGCAGGAGGCGGAGGTTGGCGGCACCAGCGAGGCGCTGGGCATCACCCTCCCCCCGGTCCTCCCGTGCCTGACCAGCAGCACCGTGCTGGCGCAGCCGGACGGCGCGACGGTTCCCTATGTCTGGAACTGCCGCAAGACGGGCTACGTCCCTGTCTACGCGACGTCGAATGACGCCACGTACGGGCAGCCTTCGTGCACGGACCGCTTCGTGGTCGACGTGACGAACATCGGGGGCAGGCCGTCCCGCGCCTACGTGGAGGCCGTCCCGGCGACGGCGCCCACCACCCAGTCCGCCTGTAACGCCCTCTTCGTTTCCGGAGACGCATGGGGAATCGTCAGCACCACGTGGCAATCGATTGGCACGGTGAGCGGCTCGGGCGTCTGGACCCCGCCGATCTTCGGGCTTCCGGGCTCCTGCAAGCTGCGCTTCTACGTCCCCGACAGCTCGGGCTCGGTCTACACCAAGGTGCGGGTGACCGGCATCGCGACGCAGAACGGCTCGACCCGGATCCGCGTGCGCGCGGGCGCGGAGGTCTTCGAAGGCAACCCCTGCTGAAGTGAGCACCTTCCGGATGTGCAATGTTTGCACATCCGGACGCGCGCGCGACCGTGCAAACCTTGCATGCACGGCAAGGCTTGCACACCTCCACGAAACCCTGTTTCCAGCGCGAATTTCCGACAGCTCCAGCGTTCATGTGATTGCGGGGGACGCGTTGGGGCGCCTCCGTGAAGCCGCCTGAACACGGGGAGCGACGGACACATGGTGAAGACCTGGAGGTGCGCGTTGTTGGGCGCGGTGATGTTGACGGCGGCGGGCGCGAGCGCGGAGCCGCCGCCCAGCAACAGCGCGCAGGGCACGCAGCTGCACGGCACGGGGCGCTTCGAATCCATCAACATCCCGCTGGCGACCGTGGAGGTGCCAGAGCCCCCCGCTGGCGTGACGTGCGCGCCGGCCAAGGCGTTGACGTTGAACGGCCGGGTCATCACGGCGCAGGGCTGCTCGGGCGGAAATCCTCCCGTGGCGGCGCGGTTCCTGGAGGGACACTCGCTGGTGAACACGACATTCCAGGCGCCGTTCGAGGGCCGCACGGTGAAGCTCGTCATCGCGGAGGCCCGCTGTCACGAGGACATCACGCCGCCCACGGCGGAATGCACTCCGGAAAACCTCTACGCGGGCAAGGCGCGCTGGGAGTACCGCGTGACGGCGTCCACGGAGGACAAGCGGCCCGAGCCGCTGTGTCCCACCGGCAGCGGCTTCGCGATTCCCGTGCCCCACGCCTGGTCCGCGGGCGGCGACCTGATCCGCAACCCGGACTACTTCACCTTCGCGTGCGCGCCAAAGAACGAGGGCTCCGCGTCCCAACCGTTCTTCGTGGGAGGCGGCGTCATCGCCAAGTGCATCGACTGGGGATATCCGCCCTGGGCCACGGAGTACCCGGAGGGCCAGGCGCTCGCGTACCACCAGCTGTGCACACGCATGGCCCGGGCGGACTACTGCGGCGAGGGCCGCAGCAACACGCTGGACGGGACGCCCATCTCCTTCCGGGGGCCGCAGGCCGCGGTGGCGATGAGCCCCGGCGGACGCCTGCCCAAGACGGTGGGCACCGAGGGCTACGCGCTGGAAGCCATCTGGGAGATGAGCGATTGCGGCGAGGTCCGCCCCCTGTGTCTGGGCAAGGCGCGCTGGGACACGCTGTCACTGGAGGCCACGTGCGTGAACCGCGCGGTCATGCAGCCCAGCCGGATGCTGCGGTCCTGCGAGGAGTTCAACGTGGCGAACATGGGCACGGCCACGATGCTCGTGTCCTACTCGCTCTTCATCGACCGGGCGCTGGTGGGCTTCAAGAGCGGGGAGACGGGCTACGTGACGACGACCGCGGTGACGGTGGACCTCCAGGAGCATCCCGGTGGCGAGGACGTGTCCGGATACTCCCCGGACCTGGATGGCAACGGGGTGGCGGATGCGTCGTCGTTCGGCGCGCTGCGCATGGAGGGGCCCCTGCTCACCCCGAAGCTGCCCGCGAACATCCGCAAGCGCATGGGGACCCTCATCAAGCCGCTGTACCGCTGCGCCAACAGCCATGGGCGCTACCTGCTGACAGACACGTCCACCTGTGACGGCGCCTCCGGCTACTCGCTCAAGATGGTGAACGGGGACCAGGGCATCGAGGGCTTCCTGTACAGCTCCGTGGACAGCGACAGCCCGGGGCAGCGGCGGCCGCTGAAGCTGTGGAAGCACGCGCAACTGGTGGGCGTCTTCGCCACGTCCACGCAGGCCCCGGCCGGGTTCGTCCACGTCCGGGACCTGGGCTTCCTGCCCGCGGTGGGACAGCTGCCGGGCCGCGACCTCTGATTTCAATAGAACGCACAAGAGGCGAGCCGGAACCGGGCCTGAACCACGGTCGGCTCTCCCTCCGGCTCGCTGAAGAGCAGCGCTTCCACCGTGTATTCCCCCGGCGGCAAGGGACTGCCGTCCCGTCCCTTGAGTTCAAGTCGGGAGCGCAGGGTCTGTGCTTGCACGACCTGCTCCTGCTCGAATGCCTGTCGGCTCACCACCCACCCCTCACGGTCCCGGATCAGGAGCCCGGCCACGCGCAGCCCCTCCTGACGCTCCTGCCCGGGCTGACACGACCGCCGGGTCCCCGTCACGGGGGCCCGGCGGTGGCGTCTGGACCTCAACAGAGGCTCAGTCCAGCGGTTGGCTCTACTGCGGGAGCTCACCCATCTGTGGCAGTGACTCCTGCCAGGAGAACACCTGGTAGACGTTGGAGAAGGGCATCCCCCAGACCTCATACCCTTCGATGCTCCAGTTGGTGCCTTCGCTTTCACTGCGATCCCAGCTCGGCGCCTCGTTCGGCGGTTCGAAGGCTCCACTGAAGGTCTTGTGCAGGTAGGACGTCCACGAAGACCTGTTGAAGAGCGTGACCGTCATC
This sequence comes from Corallococcus sp. AB018, assembly GCF_003986945.1. Taxonomy (NCBI): domain Bacteria; kingdom Pseudomonadati; phylum Myxococcota; class Myxococcia; order Myxococcales; family Myxococcaceae; genus Corallococcus; species Corallococcus sp. AB018. The sequence continues at coordinate 6,322 of NZ_RAWR01000111.1, forward strand.
GTCTTCCCGTCCGGGTTCGGGCTGAAGGTCGCGCGGTAGTGGCCAATGACGAACGCGAACACACCATGGCTGTCGTTGGAGCCCTGGACCCGCATGGGATGATACTTGCCTCCCGCCATGTCCACGGCCTCCATCCATTCATTGCGGGCGCTGACATAGGACATGCTGGAGCGCATGGCCTTCACGGGAACGGAGTCCGCGTCGAAATGAAGCTCCCGGGCCCCCGTGCCTGTTGCCCAGGAGAAGGCAATCTCGAACGCCCAGGCCCAGCTCTCCACCCGCTCGGACTGCGTCATGGTCACGTCCGGCTGGAACGCTGGCGGGGTGGGCCCCCGAGGATTCGCGGTCACCGAGAGGATCGGTCCCCCGCTCCCATTCAACAGCCAGGCCTCCTCGGGCGTGAGCTCCACGGACATGTTCACCCCGCTGTCGTCGCGGGTGCTCTCCTTGCCGGTCGGATCCGAATCGGCCTCGGCGCCCCTCCCGCGCCCACACCCTCCGCAGCTGGTGCTGGGCCCCGTGACGGTTGACGTCTCTCCCCAACCACGGGAGCCATCGCTTTGCGGCCCATAGGTCGGGCCGCCGCTCGAATAGCTCCCGCCTCCCGAGGACGAACCGGGGCCTGACGAGCCATCTCCTCCGCCCGAGGGACCATCCCCCGGTCCGGTCGAGTCCAACCCTGTCGGATCCACGAACGCGAGCGGGTTGTTCAAGACATAGCTGTACCGGTTGTACGACTGCCCGAAGTGCGGATACGTGACGTGCGGATCCGCGCTGAGGAACCGGCCCAACACGGGGTCATACATGCGCCCCTTCATGTTGATGAGCCCCGACTCCGCGTCCGGCTCGTGTCCCGTGAAGCCCAGGTGCACGGCACCCAAGGGCGGCGAGATGGGCGTGGTGAGCGACGTCGGTGAGCGGCGGCTCCCGAAGGGATCGAACTTCATCCGCTCCTCCACGGCCCCCTGCGCGTTGGTGACGGTCTCCGTGGAGCCCAACGGGTCCACATGCAGGAACAGCTCCCGGTCCGGCTGGAAGGTGCCGCCACTCTGCGTCCAGACCACCTGCGCCACCTGCCGGTCCGCGCCGTGGATCTTGAAGACGTGTTCGACGGTGGAGCTCTTCCGCCGCTGCTCGTAGACCTCGCCCGCGTACAGCGTCTGATCCGTCGTGCTGCCCTGCGTGGACCTGCCCACCCGCCGCCGGTTCGCGTCGTAGAAATACAGCGTCGGCTGGCCACCCACGGTGAGGGTGGAAGGAAGGTCGAACGACGTATAGGACACCTGCCGCCCCGCCCCCGTGAGCTGCCGGCCGTTGGCGTCGTAGCTGTACGACGATGTCACGCCTCCCTGGGTCATGCTCGTCACGGCGTGCGGGCCGGCTCCCGCGCCATACCCATACGTCACCGTGGAGCCCGGGCCGGACACCACCGTCCGGTCCAGGAGGTTGCCGTTCGGTGCATGGTGGTAGCGCAGCTCGGACAGGCTCCCGCCCTGCGCCACCTTCCAGGTCGTCAGTCGATCCAACCGGTCGTAGGTGAAGTTCTCCACCGTCTGGGCCAACAGATCCTCGCGTTGGGACAGGTTGCCGTTGGACTCGTACGTGTAGGCCAGGTCCTGGAGTGTCGTCAGTCCCAGGGTGGTCCGGATGGAGCGGACCTTCCCGTCAAGGTCGTACTGTCGAACCGTCTCCGCGGTGTTGCCCATCCGCTCGGCCGTGAGCTGGCCATGGGCGTTGTAGGCCTGAGCCTCCCAGTAGACATGCTGGTTGGCCGGGTCCTGCACCGCGCGGAGGTAGCCACGGTCGTTGTACAGGCGCTCCACCTGGAGCCGTGCCCTGCCTGTCACGGCGGGATAGGTCAGGGTCTGGAGTCGGCCATAGGCGTCGTAGGACCGGTCGATGTCCGCGAGGAAGCCCAGGTTGTTGGCGATCCACGAGGTCTGCTTCGGCCGGGACAGCGCGTCGAAGGTCGTCTCCATCCGGACCACCGCGTAATGGCTGGCGTTGGTGCTTACCGCCACCTTGCCGATGCCATGGAGCGCGGTGTCCCAGGTGAAGTTGGAGCGGCCGTCGGACTTGTCCACCTGGGTAATCCGTCCCAGGGCATCTCGCGTGTACGTGGTCAGCGCGCTCATCGCGTCACGCGTGTCCTTCAGCTCCCCGAACGCGTTGAAGTTGAACCGGCGATCGCCCGCGTCCGGATCAACCATGCGGATCCGGCGTCCGCGCACGTCGTATTCGAAGGACGTGATGTTCACGCCGCCAGGCTGCCGGACGCCCGTCGTCACTCCAAAGGGGCCGTAGGTGTAATACGTGTAGACACCGGGCCCGCCGCCCTCCAACTCGAAGTCGGCGCTGCCGCTCACGCGCTTCAGGTCGTCGAACTGGAGGACCGTGGTGTTCCGCTTCTCATCGAAGCTGGTGACGTAGCGGCCAGAGAACCTGCGCTCCTTGAACGTGCCGTCCGGGTGCTGCTCCCGCAGCGGACGATCCAGGTTGTCGTACGTGCTGGTGAACGACGCCGCGGGCGCGGACTCCAGGTGCGGCAGGGCCCGCGACACCGGGCGCCCCTTCGCGTCGTAGACCTGCTCCATGACGACATACGCCCCGTCGAATCCCTGCCAGCGGCGGAGCACCTCCCGCCCCAGCCGGTCGTAGGTGAGCTCCGCGCTCCGCGACGTGGTGGGCCCCGTCTTCACGGAAGCGGAGACCTTCGGCCGGCCTGTCGCATCCGCCAGGTGGCTGTACGTCACGTCCGCGGAGTCGGGCGAGTCCTCGAAGCGCAGCCGGCCCAGCCCGTCATACCGGTACTTCACCTGGACCCCGTTCGGATCCTGCACGGCCCCCACCACCCCGAGCCCCGGATGACGGGCGACCTCCTGCGTGTGCCCCAGCGCGTTGGTGAACGTCTTCGGGTACGTCTGGTCGAGGTCGTCGTAGGCGATGCGCTCGGTGCGGACCTGGCCCGAGCCCTCCGACACCACGGCGGAGACGAGCCCGAAGCCCGCGTCCCGCTCGTACGTCGTCGTGAGCAGCATCTCCGAACCACCGTCGACGACGCCCGCGGGCGCCGTCGGTTCCACCCGCGTCCGATGGAGCAGCCCCGTTGCCGGGGAGTAGTCGTGCTCGACGACCCGCGTCCGCGTCCCTCCGTCCAGGACGGTGTCGGTCTGGCTGAGCCGCCGCTGCTGGCTGATGAGCCAGTCCGACTCGGAGGTGTCGAACTGCGCGGTCGTGAGCATCCGGTAGCGGTTCCCACTGGCGGCACCGCTGACGACTTCGTCCGTGAGCTCCTCCAGGCGCGTCACGTTGCCGTAGGCATCCTGGGCCCGCGTCTTCTGGCCCTGGAACAGCAGATAGCCGCCCTCCTTCTCCTGCCAGGCCAGCGTCTCCGGGTACACGTCCAGCACCTTGCCGCCGTGACGGGAGTCCGCCTTGTAGGTGCTGGAGGTCACCACTTCGTAGGTGCCGCCGTCCTCCAGGGGGATCACGGTCCGCAGCTCCAGCGGGAGCCCGGCCTTCACGTAGAACGTGCCCTCGCGCGTGACGTTGTCGTACGTCGCGGTGCGGGTCGACAGGCGGAGCAGATCCTGCTCGACGCGCCGGGCGAACCCCAGCCAGCCGCGTCCCTTCCGGTCAAAGCGGCCATCCTGGTAGGTGAACTTCATGGCGCGAGGCTGGGTGAGCCCCGAGTCCTGTTCGTGGAGCCGCACCAGCCACAGCCCCGTGCGTGCGCACCGCGTGGGATATGCGCAGCTCTGCGCCGGAGTGTAGACGCTGGCGTCCGACAGCGGCGCGTACTCGAAGCGCTCGAACGCATCCAGGCCGTCATCCACGCGCGTGAGCAGGTCGCCGGGCGTTCCCTGGCGCACGTAGACGTGGAGGGTGCCGTTGACGACCTGGACGAAGTCCAGCTGTCCGTCGCCGTTCACGTCCAGCACGTTGGACCAGTCCCAACCCGCGGGCTCGGTGGCGGTGCCGGGGAACTGACTGCCCACCGTGAACGGCAGCCGGACTTGCGTGAAGCCCGTGCCCGTCGACACGAGCACGGTGACCTTTCGCGGCAGCGTGGGCGCCAGCGGATCCGAGCTCCCGCCCATCAGCAGCAGGTCATGCCGGCCATCGCCGTTGTAGTCCACGACCCGGACGCCCGAGTCATCCAGGTTGAGCGTCCCCACCGTGTGGTTCTGGGCGCCCACGTTCCAGGCCACCGGTTCGGCGAAGCCATGTCCCGTGTTCACCGCGACGCGCAGCTGCCCCTGCCCCACCTGCGCGGCCACGGCGTCCATCAGGCCGTCGCCCGTGACGTCCGCGAAGTAGTACTGCTTGCCGTCGTCCTGGGCGAGCGACAGCGGCTGCGTCACCACGGTGTTCGTCGTGCCTTCCAGCCCGTACGCCTGGAAGCCCACGCCCGTGGAGCGGAGCAGCAGGCTCGACTTCCCGCTGCCGTTCACGTCCACGGCGTAACCCCGGACGTTGTTCTCGTGCCGCGGCGTCGTCGTCACGTAGCTGGCGAGCGTGCCCGCGTTGTTCAACCGGTAGCCCAGCGTCTGCCCCGGCGTGCCACCCTGCCCGTAGACACCCACGCCCCGAACCCACTCCGCGAAGCCGTCGCCGTTCAGGTCGAGCACGTACAGGCCACGGGCCTGGTGAACCCAGGGCTCCTGCGGGTCGTCGACGAACTCGAACGCCGTGGGGGAACCGGAGGCCGTGGGACGGTAGAGGCAGTTCCGGTACTGATAGCCGCCGAGCGATGACAACTTCTTCCCGGTGATGACCAGCTCCAGCCGGTCATCCCCGTCGATGTCCAGGTACCGCTCCTCTCCGTCGGGGCAAAGGCTGTCGTAGTACTTCACGGTGCGGGGCGTGGCGTCGATGCCGGTCCCCGTACTCAGGAAGAAGAACGACGCGCCCTGGATGAGGTCGTCGCGCCCGTCTCCGTTGATGTCGCCCGTGAGCAGGTGGCCCTCGCTGTGGGCGATGTTCGTGTCGATCTCCGTGAAGGTCGCGTCCCCCGGGGTCCAGGTGAAGCGCGTGCGAGGCAGACAGACGCCCGCGCCATCACACTCCTGCACCGCGTCCAGCCGGCTTCGCTGGCTGAGCGTGGCCAGGCCATAGGTCAGGGTGTAGGAGCGCAGCAGGCCCGTCGTCGCCGGGTTCGGGCCCCACATCTCGATGCGCTTCAGCCGCTGGGTGTGCTTCTGCTTGAGCCCGCCGACGAAGGCGTCGCTCGGGTCGGGCCGCGCCTCGTACTGGAACCGGACCGACCGCGTCGTCGTGCCCTGCGGATCCGCCGTGGAGGCCGTGTAGTCGATGCGGTCCGGGAGCTGCTCGATGGCGAAGGGATCGCTCGGGTGGGATTGGAGGCGGTAGTCCACCCGGAGGTAGTTCCCGGAGCGGTCCTCCACTCGCGAGACGCCCCACGCCCAGCGGACCTGCTGGCTGTAGTCCGTCGTGTAGAAGCGCGGCACGGAGGGGCTCTGGTAGCTCAGCGTCACGCTCGCGCGCGGGCCCTCCAGCGAGGCGTTGACGCCCCCGCCCATCGTCAGGATGCGGCCGTCCTTCAGGAAGACCTTGAAGGACGTGGGACCCCGCGCGTCGGGGCTGAAGGACACGACCTTGATGTGGGCATCCTGCTCGGTGCGGTACTCGGACTGATGGCCGCCGTAGGGGCTGGCGGTCCCCGTGGGCCCGCCCGTCAGCACCAGCCGCTGACCATCCAGGCAGAAGCGGTCGCCCGCGTCGCCGTTGTCGAACCGGGTCTCCCGGTCCGCGCCCTCGTGGAGGGTGGTCCGGCGGCAGCGGGTGATGCGCGACAGGCCCGACAGCGACCAGCCGACGCCCAGTTCCCCGTTGCCCACGCCGCTGTCGTACTGGAGCGCCAGGCCGGGCTGAATGCCCGCGCGGCCGTCCGGCACCCACAACGGGATGGAGTAGGCCGCCGTGCCGCTATGGCGGACCAGCCCCTGTCCAGGGAGTGTCCCCACGGCCAACCCGTTCACCGTCTCCGTCGCCAGGACCGTATCGGACGGAAGGCCCAGCGAGGCCGCCTGGGCCGCGACCGGGTGCGGGCTCGCGGGGGCGGGAGCACAGTGGAGCAGCGGAAGGGACGCGAGCGCGCCCACGAGGAGAGAAGCTCGCCATCTGCGTCCACGTGAGGCTCCGGGGGAAGGAAGAAAGGGAATGCGCGCGCGATGCGCGACAGGAAGTCGTCGTCTCAGGGGCATGGACGTTCCGGGAGTGGAGAGGAGCGATGTTTCCTGCCTCCGGCCTGGCAGGCCCCCTGGATAGTCCCGGTGGCGTGACGGAAGCGTGACGGCGCTCCGCGAGTCCGCTCCGAAGAGAAAGCTCCAGGCTTCAGCACCGGACATCAGGACATAGACGTAAAAGAAGAATATCTAGTAAATACCCCAAGGCGGTTCGGGCTGGCTTGACGCCGGTCCATGCCCCCCAAGGGAAGGCTATGTCCATGCTCCAGAAGCGCTGGCTGACGGCATCCGTGGTCCTGCTGGGAGTGAACGGGTGTGGTGGAGGTGAAGGCTTGGAGGAGCCAACGGAGGCAGCGATGGCCCAGGGCGTGGTCGCGCAGGCCGCGCCCGGGTGCCTGGCTTCCGACGTGGACACGGATGGAGACGGCGTCTGCGACAAGGTGGAGGCGCAGTACGGCACCAACCCTCAGAGCACCGATACGGACGGCGACCGTCTGAGCGATTACGCGGAGCTGTTCGGCTCCGGCGGCGTGAACCTGCCGGCGCTGGGTGCCAACGCACGCCGCAAGGACATCTTCATCGAGGCGGACTACTACGCCAACCGCCAGCCCACGCAGGGCGCGCTCAATCGGGTCATCACCGCGTTCGCCAACGCGCCCGTGTCCAACCCGGACGGCAGTACGGGCATCACGCTGCACCTGGCGCTGGACCAGCAGATCGCGGCCGCGGACGCGGACACGGACCTGAACCCGGTGTGGACGGACTTCGACAAGATCAAGGCGAAGTACTTCGCCGCCGCCCGCGCACCGTTCTTCCACTACATGCTGTTCGCCAACACCTACAGCGGAGGCACCTCCAGCGGCATCTCGCGAGGCATCCCGGCCCACGACTTCGTGGTGACGCTGGGCGGCTGGTCCACGCCGGGCGGCACGGAGCTGCAGCAGGCCGGCACCATCATGCATGAGCTGGGGCACAACATCGGCCTGCGCCACGGCGGCACGGACAACGCCAACTACAAGCCCAACTACCTGAGCATCATGAACTACGAGTATCAGGTGTATGGCTTCACCATCAGCGGCGCGGCGAACGTGTTCGACTATTCGCGCGTGCGAGTGGCGTCCTTCAGCGAGGCGACCATCAACGAGGTCGCCGCGTTCACGCCCGTGGCCCCCACCACGGAGGCAGACCTGGCGAAGATTGGCGGGCTGCGCTTCGTCAACGTCCAGGTTGCTGGCACCGCGAGCGCCAACCTGGACATGAACGCCAACGGCACCATCCAGACGGCCACCTACGCCCGGGATCTCAACCGCGACGGCAGCAGCGCCACGGTGTTCCCCGCGTCGCAGAACGACTGGTCGGTGCTGATGTTCGACGGCGGCGGCACCATTGGCGACAGCGCGCTGGGCACGTCCCGCACGCTGGACCGCGAGCCCTTCCTGGTGGTCCCTGAGCGGGTGGAGCCCTGCCTCACCGCGGACCAGGTCGCCGCCCGGTAGTCCAGACGGCGTCAGCCTCGCTTGAGGCGTTCGATGACCTGGGAGACCCGCGAGGCACCAGCCCCGTGGACGGAGAGGACCTCCACTCCCAGGTCATACGGGTCGTCGAGCAATAGCCAGGCGAGCTTCTCGTCCACCTCCCTGCGCAGATTCGAGTCTTCGTGCGCGGGGAGGCGGATGCGATCGCGCTCCTCGATGGGGACGAAGACGACGAAGTCCAGGGTCTTGAGGGTGGAACGGATCCGCGTCAGCCACTCCTCGACGTCGAACGCATCGGAGTCCTCGTGCGTCAGCAGGTACCCGAGGAAGTCGAGGGGGCAGCGATCAAACAGGACGCTTCGCGTGTCTTCTTCTTCGAACAGCGCCAGGGAGCGACGGAGCTGTTCGAGGAAGTCCTCCAGACACGGTGGAGACGCGAACTCGTACCCCTCCTCTTCGAGCAGGTGGTACGGCTCGTCGACGACCCGATACTCCGAGAGCTCTTCCCCCAGGTCTTCAATGAGCGTCGACTTGCCCACGCGGTGCGTGCCACTCATTGCGATGCGCATGCGTGCTGGACTCCTTCTTCGTGCTACTCCTGAGCAGGTCTGACGACTCCCGCCCGGACGTATTCCGTTCTATCGAGGGTGAGGCGTCCTGTCAGGGGATCCACCGTTCCGAGCAGGCGCGGAGGCCCGGAGTGGCCCTGACGCGAAACGAGCTGCCAACCGTCACAGTCCAGCGGATCGTTGTCGCTGCGTTCGCCCCTCAGACGAAATGACTTGGGAGAACCGGCCGGGAAGTCGATGACGCTGCTGCCGTCACCGGAAGAATCGACTCTCTCGAAACGCGCACCGGCGAGGTACTCGCACGCATCCCGAGGCGGCCCCTGACGGGTGGCCCCCCACCGGCCCTCCCACAGGTGAGTATCCACCAGCCACCGAGCGACCTGCCTGCCCTGCGCCACCAGGTCCCTCTCCATCTGGAAGTCGCCCCAGATGCGATGCGACGTAGCGGCCAGTTCCACCTCCGAATACGTCACCCGTCCCAAGGCACCATTGGCGAGGACGATGACGGATTCGGCGGAAATGCTCTGCAAGGCCCGTTGAGCACATGCGTCGAAGTCGCGCCCACGCCCACGATGGCATTCCCTGACCGCCTCGGTGCTTGCCGAAGTGGTAGGGACCGTCTGCGTCACGAAGCCCGCGTCCCTCAGTTGTTCATCCAGGACTGCTACCAACTCGGGAGGCACCGGCTGCGGGTGCTCCGCACGGGAAGTTCCTGGCATCGCGAGGATCGCGACCCGGTAGGGAGGCCGCTCGGGCAGGGCCCAAGGCAAGGCTTTCCCGGGCCGAACCGGCGCGGAGGGATGGTCTGGCAGCACCACCGTCAACGTCACCTTCGAACCGACGCCCTTCTCGACCGACACCCGGGCAGCACGCCCGTCCTCGGCGACGACGTGAATCCGCTGAGGGCCCGGCAGCGACATCCGAAGCTGACCGCCCGTGAAGGCCACCCGCCCGAGGCGCCTCGGCTCGCTGCCACACCAGCCCACGAGGGGCAGGACGAAGGAAGCAAACCCTCTGGGCACCACCTGGCCGCGACTGTCCTCGACCCGGGCCTCCACTTGCAGCCCCGCTGGGAAGTCCCTTGCATCCCGGGCTTCAGCTCCCAGCCGGGACACCGGAACGAAGCGCTGGGGAGCGGCACGGGGCGCCGAGGCGGCCGTACCGAGGCTGAGGACCCCGTTGAGGGCAAAGCCCAGGAGCAAGGAGCCCGCCACACCGACGCCGCTCGACCACTTGAGCCACATGCGTTTCTCCAGTGCATGAGGAGGAGGCGCTCGGCCCCCTCCCCTTCACGCCCCCCGGAGCAACCGCGCTGCTACCGGCTCAGACCGCGCTGGCGGTTGAGGAAGGCGTCGCCGCGGGCGGCATCATAGTCGGTGCGCAGGTCCGGGTTGGCGATCTGTTCACCGAAGGTGCGGTGGAACGGGATGGCCTGCGAGGGCTGCTGGGCCCGCTCCTGGAGGCTGGACGTCACCCAGCGCTGGAGCTGATCAACGGTCAGGTCCTTGAGCTTGCCCGCGCCAGGGATGGGCAGGTTGGGCAGGAGCCCCTTGGCGGAGAAGAGCAGATCCACCATGCCCTTCACGGCCTCGTTGCGCTTGCCCAGCTCGTCCAGGGACACCTGGAAGCCACCCTCCAGCGAGCCCACCAGGCTGCCCATGAGGCGCGCGCTGCGCTTCGCGTCCTGCGAGGGCGGGTTCTCGTTGGCGTGCTGCGCGAGCCCGGTGTTCATCGTCTCCAGGCGCTGCATGACGTTCTGGCGGAACGCGTCGCTGCCCGCGAAGTCCTGCGGAGGCGAGAAGAGCGTCCGGGCGAAGAACTCGGACATCTTCTTCTGGCCATCCAGCCCCAGGGAGCCCGAGCTGTCCTGCAGCGACGACAGCACCGCGTCACCATGCTGGGTGAAGAAGCGGGCGGCGGCGGCGCGCGACTCGCGGTTCTCCCCCAGCTTGTCGATGGAGTCCGTGAACACCTGCACCGACTCCGCCGTGGGCGGGTTGATGCGGCCGGCGGCGTCCAGCAGGCGCCCCAGCGCGGGGGAGGAGCTCGCGTCCGGGCCGGAGGCGTTGATGTTCTTGATGACATCCGCCATGCCCTCCCGGTTCGCCGCCAGGAACGACTGGAGGCGGTCCGGCGGCATGCCCCCCAGCGCCGTGGCCACCGCCGCGCTGCGCTGCTGATCATCCCCGCCGCTCGCGCGGACGATGGCCATCTCCGCCTTCGCATACGTCTCGATGAGGTCCGGGTTGCCCGTGCCGGCGATGATGCCCGCCAGCCCCTCGTGCGTCGCCCCGGGCAGCGCACCGCGGCCGGACGTGGCCACCGCCGCCGACAGCTCCTGGGGAGACACCGCGCCGGAGCGGTAGGCGTTGTCCAGCGCCTGGGACAGCCGCGTGCGGTCCGCCTCCGGCAGCCGCTGCACGCTGTCCAGGATGCCGCCCGCCACGGGGCCGTACTGGAACATCATGTCCATGAACGCCGCCTGCTTGGCCGGGTCCGGGTTGTTCCTCAGCCACTCGGACACGGCGGTGGCGTCCCGGCCGTCGCTGGAGTTCGCGATGGCCTGCTGCGCCGAACGCAGCTCCGTGGGCGACAGCGCCGCGGGCGCCACCGGGGTCGCGCTCGTCGTCCGCACCTCCTCCGCCCCCGCGGGCGTCGCGCCAAGGCGGTTCGCCGTCACCTGAGTCCCCGCCGCAGGCTGGAACCCGTCCGTCCCCGTTCCGGGACGCACCACGTTGTTCTGGGCGACTGGCCGCGCCGGGGCCTGGGGCGCGGCGGGCTCCGCGGCCTTCGTCTCAATGGGCCGGGGTGCGTTGCGCTGGATGGTCGTCGTCATGGTGGTTCCCCCTCGCCCCCCTGCTCGGGGCGGCTGGTTGGCGAGGCAAGCTCCGCCTCGTTTTCCTCGATTATCGCGCGCATCGCACCCCAGTTGCGACGCCTGCGACATGGGAGTCCGGGCCAGACATCTGCCCACATGAGCCTGTGGCGGCCTCAGGGCCAGTCAGGGAACGTGATGTTCCGCAGCGTGAGGGTCCGTGGCCCGTCCGCCTCCCACAGCTTGAGCGAGAAGGGGCCTTGCACGGAGGCGGCAGGGGCCTCGGCCTCGACCACAAGGGGCTTGAACTCTCCGTCCGAGATGGGTTGCTCCTGCCAGATGCGAAGCACCTTCAACTCTGCTCCGGCCTTGTTTCGAAGCATCGCCCCTTTCGCGCGCCAGGGTGCACCACCGGCGCTCACTGCCAGTTTGGTCTCCACCGCAACCCTCGCAGTGGAGCGGTAGGTTCTGACCAAGGATGACGTGAGCCATTTCTCGGCATCCAGGGAGCCGACTTTGCTCATGTTACTTCCAAGCACACCGTGTTCATCCATGGCTCCGGTGGAGATGAGCCCCGCCAGTCCAGCAGGTGCTTCATGTTCCGCCACCACCCGTGCATTCTCCTCCTTGAAGCGCGTGAGCTCGGCCCGAAGCTCCCTCACCTCTTGCTGATAGGTCGCGACCGTCCGCCTCCGCCGATAGATCTCGACGAGGGGCTGGGCCTTCACGGGGTGAACTCGCAGAAGAAAGGACGCGCTGACTGGCGCGGCCCCGTCCCTGAAGTGCACGACCAGCCGAAACGTTTCGGCGGCAGTCACGCGAGAGGACGGCACCAGACGAAGCGTGGTCTGCCCCTGGTCCACCAACTCAAAGCGGTCCCGCCCCTCCAACTCGACATCCTCGCGCTTCAAGTCGACATCGAAGAGGAGCGTCGTTGAGAGCCCCGCGCTGATGACAATCTCAGATGCGGCTTGGACCTCCTCCGGGGAGACCTCGATCCGGCGCGCTCCGAGCCCGAAATCCAAGGCTTCGGATTGCGCGGTCGCGGCTCCGCTTGCGAGCAGAAGCCCCAGAAGAATGGCAATGGAGGACGAGGTCACTCGGCGATTTCTCCCTGAAGCGTCTGGCTACTTGAACTCGCTCACCGCCTTCAGGGTCGTGAGATTGAAGATACGAGCACTGGTTGATGATTCGTCTCCAGGCTCTCGCATCATGCCTCGCCCACCGGTCGTGTCGTAGACCTCGAAGCACACGGGAAAGCTCTCGCCCTCCCTCGTCGTTGCCCATGTCAGTCGTCCATAAACGCGGTCTCTCACGAAGAGCCGGCCCGAAAGCAACGTCAAGCTCGGGATGTCCCCCGCCCGGCCCCCCAGGGTCACCTGACCTGGGCCCTCCTGGACGGAGACGAACCGCTCATCGAAGCCAAAACCCGCGTCGAGCAATTGACCAATGCGGACGTGCCGTTTCTCCATGGCCTCCACGGCGCCCACCGGGCAAGGCTCGGGAGGAGGACTCGAACGCACCTGGGTTCCAGGACATCCGAGCGCCGCGCAAGCCGCCGCCGTGCCGACCGCACGGGCCATGACGCGCATGCCCTTCTTCGTGGGCTTCGATGGGAGTTGAAGGGACAGCGTGTCTTTCGGCGGCGTCGTCACGGTGGCTGAAACCTCCTGGAGCGTCGCGGGGAGAGCGACGGCCGCGGCGGTGGTCTTCGGTCCGGTGAAAGCCGCGGCGCGGTCAGCTTGAGGTGACTTGCCAGAGGTCGCTACTTCCTGACGGAGGGAGACGGGCTCCGCGATCCGCGACATCCCGAGCCCCCACACCGCCCCCGCAACGACGAGCACTCCGGCGAGCGCCGTCCATGCACGGAAGGCCCCGCGCTTCCCGGGCGCCACACGCACGGTCGACGCGGGAGGCGACACCTCCTTCGCCATGGCATCCACGCCCATCGCCGGCGCATCTCCCGGGGGAAGGCGCTTGCCCCGCCGGGGACGGTGCCGGGGCTCGTTCACCCATTGATCGAGGCTGTCGAGGTCCTCCCCCTCCGTCGTCGCGGAGTCCTCGGCATACGCGTCGCAGAGTGGCACGTCCCACGTCGAATCCGCGCCACGCAGCGCCTGCTCCAGGGATTCGCAAAAGACCTGGGCGCTCGGCGTGCGGGCCTCGGGTGTCTTCCCCAGCAGCCGCAGGCACACGTCACCCAGCGACCGGGGCACCCGCGCGTTCTCCTCGTGCGGCGGCGTGGGCGCGCTGGAGAGAATCGCCTCCGTCACACCGGCGGCGTCCGGGCCATCGAAGGGGAAGCGCGCCGTCAGCAGCCGGTAGGAGACGAGTCCCAGCGCCCACAAGTCGTCCGCCGGGCCCGCCGTATACCGGGCGTCCGGCGCCTCGCGGTGGGCTCGCAGGAAGCGCCACGCCTCCGGAGCGCGGTAGTCCACCGTCCCGGGCGGGAGGATGTCCGCCGTCAAGTCACGCGCGCCCGCGTAGTCGCCAATGCCGAAGTCCACCAGCTTGGCCACACCATCCGAGGCGCGCACCATGATGTTGGCCTCCTTCACGTCCCGGTGCACCACCGCGTCCGCATGGGTCGCGGCGAGCCCCCGCGCCACCCCCAGCAGCACGTGCGCCGCCTGCCGCGCCGTGGGGTTGTGCGCGTCCGCCCATTCGTCCAGCCGGGGTCCGTCCACGTACTCCATGGCGATGACGGCGAATTGCGGCTGGACCACCGGCAAGTAGCCATGGCCCAGAATCCCCACCACGTTGGGGTGCCGCAGCCGGGTGAGGATGGAGACTTCGCGCTCCGCCCGCTCCCCCACGCGCGGCAGGTGCAACAGCTTCAGGGCACAGCGCTGGCCCTCGCAGCGCGCCAGGTACACCGTGCCGAAGCCGCCCTGCCCCAGCTGGCGCTCCACCGTGTAACCCAGCACCTGGACCCCAGGAGACAGCACGGCCGGAGGCGGCCCCCGCATCATGACGGCCTTCCTTCGGGCTCCCAGGCGTCTCGCATGCGGCGTCCTCCCAGCGGGGGCGCGCACCCTACCAAGGACATGAGAAACCCGGGAACCCCTCCCCTTCGCGCGCGTCCGACAGCAAACCCGTGGGGTCCATCAAGACCTTTTCAACCTCCAGCATTCATCCCCTCCGTGTCCTCGGCTACGCTGCGCCCGCCATGAACGAAGAACTCGGCATCACCATTGGAACGGAGGCCCGCGCCGCCCGTCAGCACCTGGGCCTGACGCAGGCCGAAGTCGCGGAGCGCGTGGGACTGGTGCACCCCGTCTACAACCGCCTGGAGCGAGGGAAGATGCTTCCCAGCGTCCCCTCCCTCTACCGCCTCTGCCGGGAGCTGCGGGTGTCCCCCGAGAAGCTGATGGGGCTCACCGCGACGGGCGACGTGCGCAAGGGCACGAAGCCCAAGCCGCAGGAAGAGGACGCTCCAGAGCTGCGGCGTCTGCTCCACCTCGCGCGCAAGCTGGACGCGGAGGACCTCGCGGCCCTCCTCCATGTCGCCTCGGCGCTGGCGCGCTGACGCCCTACTCCTCTTCCAGGTCCTCCAACCCGTAGGCGTCCAGCCCATTGCCGAAGAGGTCTCCTTCGCCGAACTCCACGTCGTCGCGAAGGACGCTGCCCTCCACCAGAACCTGGGCCCACTCCGCCGCGGCTTCCTGCCGGCCGTAGCCCGGGTGCCGCTTCGCCAGGGCGACTCGCATGGCGTCGCGCATGTCCGCCGCCGTGGCGAACCGCTCCTCGGGGTTGGCGCGCAGCGCGACATGCAGCATCGCCTTCACGTCCGCGGAGAGTGAAGCCACGGCCTCCTCGACGTCCTCCGGGCCGAAGCTCGCCAGCAACACCTGCATCTGTGTCAGCGGCAGCGAGGAGACGATTTCCGTGAAGAGATAGCGCAAGTTCGCGGGAGGGAGCGGCACGTCCTCCACGTCGAAGAGGTGCTTGCCGGTGAAGAGCTCCACCAGCAACACGCCCAGGCTGAACACGTCGGAGCGCGGCGAAAGCGGCGCTCGCGCCAGATACTCCGGCGAGGCGTAGGCCACATCGCCCCGAACGAGGTTCGCGGGCGACTCCGCGCGCCCCACCACCAGCGAGTACGCCGCGCCGAAATTCGCCAGCTTCACCTCGCCTTGCGCCCCCACGTAGACGTGCCGGGGGTTGACGTCACGGTGGATGACGCCCAGCGGCTGGCCGGTCGCGTCCGTCAGCGTGTGCGCGTGTTGAAGGGCCTCCGCGATCTCCGCACCGACATAGAGGGCGAACGCCTCGGAGACGGGCCGGCCGCGCACCACGCCCGCACTCACCAGCGTCTCCAGCGAAGGACCCGCCACCGACTCCATGACGACGTGCAGCGCCCCCTGGTGCACCTTGCGGTGGAAGACCTGGGCAATGGCCGGGTGGCGAAGGCGGAAGGCCAGCTGAATCTCCTCTCCCAGGCGCTTGCGCTGAAGATAGGAGGAGGGGTTCGCCAGCCTTCGCACGAGGCAGAAGCCGGGCAGCGCGTTGTCGTGCTCCGGGAAGCGCTGCGCCAGCATCAGCAGCTCACCCGTCGGCATCAGCACCAGCTCGCGGACCGCCTCGTAACGAATGCCGTCGATGGTGAAGAGGTGCACGGGCCTCTCACGCGTCGGCGGAAGCTGCCTGCGGCGCGGGGAGGCTTCGGTGCGTGCCAGGTCGTCGGTCGTCGTGTCGGGCATGGCTCCTCGGGAGGCGGAAGAGAGGCGGCGGCGTCCCTCCGGGAGTCTGAGCGAAGTTGACCTTTAAAGTCCAGACATACGAATCCTAAAGGTCCACTCCGTTGGCCTGTCAGGTCTCGCCCAACCAGCGACGGACCTCGTCCAGGTACTCGCGCGGCAGGGCGTGCCCGCTGTCGAAGGCCCGGCGCGTCTTGCGCGTGGAGGGCGCGGCCTTGAACAGCTTCTGGGTGTCCTCCTCGGTGGAGAAGACATCGCGGTTCGCGGTCAACAGCAGCCAGGCCTGATGAACCCCGCCCATCCGGTTCACCGGTGCGGCGTCGCCCAGCGAGGGGTCGACATGGGGCGGCACCATCGTCACCAGATGGGTGATCCGAGGCTCGCGCGAGGCCAGCAGGAGGCCCACCTGGGCGCCCATGCTGTAGCCGGCGACGAGTACCCTCGGTGGCTTCTTGCCGTTGGCGAGCACCTGCGTGAGGAGCGTCTGCGCATCACGCACGGTGTCGACAATCATCGCTTGATAGGGACCGGGTTCCCCCGCGTGCGCACGTTTCGCGAGGGCTCCGGGTCGCGCGTTGGGGGTCGCTCGCGCGCCGTGCCGCCGCGCGTCCATGACGTAGACGCGATAACCGGTGCTCCGCAGATGCTCCGTCAGGGCCCCTCCGAAGGTCGGCTCTGTATCCGACAGCCAGTCGTCCTTGCTCCGGGTGAGGCCGTGCAGCAGGACGGCCACGGGTGGATTCGCCGCCTCCCCTTCTGGGGCGAGGACCCAGACGGGAATCCGCTCTCCGTCCGCCGCTCGGACCTCCATGGGGACCGGGGGGCTCGCGCCGTGGGCCACGGAGGTGGTCAGGAACATCAGGGCCAGGAACAGCGAACGCATCATCACGGGACTCCTCGAGTGAGAGAGGCCGTGGAGCGTGCGGAAGCGACAGTCAGCCAGGCGTCACCTACGCGCTGACATTCGTTTGACGTAGACGCGGGTAGCATCCGGATCACTGCCATGCGCGTGCTCGTCATCGAGGACAACCGCGACCTCCAGGCCAACATCGCGCGGTTCCTGGAGCCGGACTTCCAGTTGGACTTCGCGAGCACCGGGCCCGAGGGGCTCGCGCTCGCGCTGGGCCATCCGTACGACGTCATCGTGCTGGACGTGATGCTGCCCGGCATGAGCGGCCTCGATGTGTGCGAGCGATACCGGCAGGTCGCGCCCCGGCTCGTCCCCATCCTGATGCTGACCGCCAGGGACACGCTCGAGGACAAGGAAGCGGGCTTCCAGGCGGGCGCGGACGACTACCTGGTCAAACCGTTCTCGCTCCGGGAGCTGCGCTGGCGGCTGGAAGCCCTGGCGCGCCGGCCCGTGCCTCCGAGCGGGCGGAAGCTGACGTGGGGTGGGCTCACGCTGGAGCCGGAGAGCGGGCACACGCAATGGGGTGGGCGCTCCGTCCGGCTCAACCGCACCGAGGCACTGTTGCTGAGGTGGCTGATGGAAGCCGCGCCCGAAGCCGTCCCCGCGGCCACGCTGGCGGAGCGGCTCTGGGGGGACGAAGCGCCCGAGTCCAGCGCGCTGCGCACGCACGTCTATGCCCTGCGAAAGGCTCTCGCCGGGCTGGGGCTCGAAGATGCCATCACCACCCTGCGCAACGAGGGGTACCGCCTGGATGCGCGCTAGGTCCAGCAGGTCGGTGCGCGCCGTACTCCAGCGCGCCATGGGGCTGTCCGCCGCGTTCGCGCTGGTGCTGATGGGCGGGTTCTTCACGCTCTTCAGCTACGACCTCGAGGACGTCATCTTCAGCCGCATCGTGGCAGCGGAAGCGGACCGGAGCGAGCCAGGTCACGTCCCCGGGATCACGCGGTATGACGGCCACTCCGCGCTGCCGCCCTGGATCGCCGAGCGCCTGCGTCCGGACGCACCTCCGAGAGAGTACGAGGTGTCCGCCGGAAGCCACGGACACTTCCACGTCGCGGTGCGCCCCGGCGCTGGAGGAGAACGCCTGTACTTCGCGTTCGACGTGACGCGCCTGACGAGCACGACGGACAATCTGAAGCGGACTGCGGGACTGCTTCTCACGAGTGCGTTGCTGGCGTTGCTGGCCGCCGCGCTCCTCGCCCGCCTCGTGGCCCGTCGGCTCGGCCGGCCGCTGGAGCGGATGGTGGAGTGGATCCGGGCCGACGGGGCACCACCGCCCGAGGATGACGGCGGAGTGGCCGAGGTCCGGGCGCTGCGGGACGCGCTGCTCGCACGCGACGCGCGCATCCAGGAGCAGTTGGAGCGTGAGCGGCGGTTCAACCGCGACGCCAGTCACGAACTGCGCACCCCGCTAGCCGTGGCCCAGGGCGCGGTGGAGATCCTGGAGCTCGATCCGCCAAGAGACACGGAGACGTTCGACCGGCTGCGCCGGGCCGTGAGCCAGATGGGCCTGTTGACGGAGGGCATCCTCTGGCTGGCCCGCGAGCGCCGATCCGAGGAGCGCTGCGACCTGCACCGCGTCTCGCGAGAGCTGCTCGCGTTGTACGGACACCTGCGGCGCAGTGGCGGCATCGAGCTCACCATCGAGTCCGTGGGCGAAGTCCACGCGCCCGTCCCTGCATCCGTCGCCAGGGTGATGATGGGAAACCTCCTCAAGAACGCGCTCGCATACACTGACGAGGGTCGCATCGTGATCACCATCGAGCCCCAGGCGTGGACCCTGACCGACACGGGGATTGGCTTTGGCCGCGTGGAGCCCGGAAGAGAGAGCCACGGCATCGGCCTGTCGCTGGTGGAACGACTTGCCCAGCGCTTCGGGTGGGCGCTGTCCATCCACGCACTGGAGCCGCGAGGCACGCGTGTACGGTTGAGCTGGCTCGGAGAGGATTCAGCCACTGCCCGCGATTGACTCACTTGAGAAGGTGCACCCGAGCCCTTGCCTGCGCACCGGCAAGGGCCCGGTTTTGAGCGGGCGGGTCAACTCAGAGCAGGTAGCCCCAGCCGATCTTGGTGTCGTAAAAGAAGCCATTGTGATCACTGACTTCGATGATGATCGTCCAGTGGCCGTTGCCCCAGTTGTAGAAAGCGATCTTGAACA
Organism: Corallococcus sp. AB018; assembly: GCF_003986945.1. NCBI lineage: Bacteria > Pseudomonadati > Myxococcota > Myxococcia > Myxococcales > Myxococcaceae > Corallococcus > Corallococcus sp. AB018. The sequence goes on from NZ_RAWR01000111.1 coordinate 25,158, forward strand.
GGGACATCTGGCCTGACTGGCCCCAGGGGCCGATGAGCGTGCCAGCCATCACCGTCGCCTGAGCGTCGCCGTCCGGCAGCTCGTAGGTCGGCAACTCACTGCCGATCACGCCGGAGAGCTCACCCGTCGCGTGCAGCAACGCATCGACCGCGAGCGTGCCTTCCCCGTTGGTCACGACGTGGGGCGCGAGCCTCGGCGCTCGCCCCTCGGCCCACGCCTGGCGGAGTTCCGACGCGCTGGCGGTGCCCACTGTGTCGAGCAACACCTCGCAACCCGTCACCGGAATCGACCACACGCAGCTCGGGAATCCGGACGGCGGCGAGCCTTCCCCGGCACACACATCCCCCACGTCAGGTGTGGCAGCGAAGCTCGCGCTCGTGGACATCACCAGAACAGCCAGCGTGACAATCGACAGGTTCATTCTCGTATTCATGAGTCCTCGCAAGTTGGGCCGTCGACCGACCGCGTATCCAGTCGCGGCAGGCGTCTGCACAAGCAGTCACAATCCCACCGCAATGCATATCATGCTCCAGCAATTCCGGCGAACAGTGATTTCACAACCTCAACGTTGATCAGTCCGTCTGACGTAGCAGGTCGGCGAAGCGCGTCGATGCAGGTGGCTCACGCCTCGCCAGCGCCCTCCATCAGGAAGTCGATGACGGCGCGCACGGCGGGCAGCTGGCCCCTGCGGTGTGGCGTCAGGATCGTCGTCGTCACCGTGCCCGCGGTCCAGGCGGGAAGCACACGCACCAGTCGCCCGGCCTCCACGTCCACGAGAGTAAAGGTCTCCGGCAGACAGACGACGCCCAGTCCGGCCGTGGCCGCCTTCAATAGCACCAGCGTCTCATCGGCGGTCATGCGTGCCCGCGGCGTCACGGTGACCGTCTCCCCCGCCCGCCCGCGCAGCCGCCATTGCGTGGCCATGGCGTGGGTCAGGAGGCCGTCGTGTTCGCTCAAATCCTCGGGCCTGCGAATCCTGCCGCGACTGGACAGGTAGCCGGGCGACGCCACCAGGACGGTGGACTCCACCGCGAGCCGGCGCTGCACAAGGCCCGAGGCAGGCAAGGGCGAGAAGTGACTGCGCACGGCGATGTCGAATCCCTCCTGCACCAGGTCCACGAAGCGGTCCGTCGCGTGAAGCTCGACGCGCACCTTGGGATGCGCCAGCGCCAGCAGGGGCAGCCGGTCCGCGAGCCGGAACTGCGCCGTGGGGACCGACGTGGTGATTCGCACCACGCCACGGGGCTCGGCCTGCCGGCGGCGCACCACGTTCTCCGCGGCCTCCGCCTCCATCACGGCGGCGCGAGCATGGTCGAGGAAGTCCCGCCCCACATCCGTCAGCGTGAAGCTCCGTGACGTGCGCTGAATCAGCCGGGCGCCCAGCGCGTCCTCCAACTCAGCCACGCGCTTGCTCACCGTGGATTTGGGAATGCCCAGCCGCCGTGCCGCCGCGGCGAAGCCACCGCTCTCCACGGCCTGGACGAAGAGATGGATGTCATTGAGATTCAAGGGCCGCGCCTCATCGTCCACGGGTGTGGACCTTGCGTTCGCGTTCCGCTGTCTACACGGCGCGCGTTGCCACGGCCATCTTGTCCCCATCGAAGGCATCACGCCTTCCCCTTCGGACAGGAGCATCACCATGGCATTGCCTACCCTCTTCTACGGTGTCCCCTCTGGCTGCTCGTTTGGATCCATCGTCGCGCTGGAGTGGCTGGGCCGGCCCTACCAGCTGTGCCGCATCGCCATGCCGGAGGACGTCACCACCGCGGACTACCGCCGGATCAACCCCGTCGCGGAGACGCCCACCTTGATGACGGAGACGGGCGCGCGCATCAGCGAAAGCATGGCCATCCTCAACCACCTGGGCGCGCGCGGTGTGGGCACCGGGCTGTCGTTCGCCCAGGGCACCGAGGACTTCGACCGGTTGAACCAGATGCTCGCGTACCTCAACACCACCTTCTTCGGCGCCTTCTCGCCGCTCTGGTACGCGCTCGAGCACGCCGAGCTGCCGGAGTCTGAAAAGCAGGCGCTGCGGAACCTGGGGGCCCGCAAGGTGGTCTCCGCGCACGCGAACCTGGAGGCACTGATGGGCGACACGCCATGGCTTCTGGGCGACCACCGCACGCTGGCGGACGCCTACTTCATCGGCATCGCCCGGTGGACCCGGTACCACGAGGTGCTGGACCGCCGCGACTACCCGAAGCTCCAGGGCCTTTTCGAGCGGCTGGAGGCGGACGTCGGCGTGCGCTTCGCCCATGCCATTGAAAAGGGCGAGACGCCGCAGGGCAGCGGCGCATTCCAGGGGCACATCCGCCTCGCGGAGGCACTGCGACGGCTGCCCGCGTGAGCCGGGAGGCCCCGCCCGCCCGCTCTCCCAGGAACGGGCGGCGAAGCCATCGACGTCAAGGGTTCAGGGCGCGGTACACCGCGTCCACCACCTCCTGCTCGGTGGGGAATGCCAGGCCGGTCTTCTTGATGACGACCTTCCCATCCACCGCCACTTCAAAAACCCCCGACCCGCCCTTCTTCAGCTCCACATCCACTTCCAGTTCGTCCTTCAGTACGGCCGCCGCACGGGTGGCCCGGGGCAGGTAGCCTCAAGCGGTACAGTAGGTGATGGAAACCTTCGCGTCGGCCATGGTGTGCCTCCTGACGGGATGGGACACCGCGCGAGGATGCGCGGCACCTGCACCATCGTGACGCCCCGCCTCGCCCCGCGCCAGCCCTCCAGAGGCGCAGCGGACGGCCCTGTGTCGCGCGCAGAGCGTTGGACGTCATCCAGGCCGTACAAGCTCCAGCCAGCGGGCCAGCGTCAGATCGGTATAGGGGCCTTGTCCCAAGCCATAGGCGCCCAGCGAGAAACCGTCGTTCCACTCGACGATGGCGGTTTGACCGGACTCGAGCACGCCGAAGTCGACTGCATATCCTTCTGTACCCTCTCCAGATTCCTCCAGCAGTTGGACGGCCCGCCTCACCTGCTCTTCATCGATTCGATGTGCAGGGTCGCCTCCATAGTGGCGAGTCCCCACAACGGTGCCTTGCACGACGAAGACCCGGAACTCGCTCTGCCATCGGACCACTTCCGAGCAGAGGATCTCCGTGCTCGCCGATGCGCGCTCCAGATAGAGCAGATCCTCCACTGACGCGAAGACGTGTCCCGTGAATCGTTTACGGCGCCCATGGGGTTTGGCGAAAACCGGAGGGCCTGCTTCTTGGAGTACGGCCGCCTTCAGGTCTCTCACGGTGCTCCGCCAGACACGCCGGTGGAGAAAGGAACTCAGGCTCGGCGGATAATCGTGGGTCTCGGGTGCAGGGATTCCGAGTTGTTTCAGCGCTCCCAGCACAGTCGGTACGTCGCCCGCCACCAGAGCGTCCCGAGCCAACGGTATCTGGCCCCTGGAGAGCTGCTTCGCGGTAAATGTTTCGACGGCAAGCTGGCGCTCCCGGAGTTCTTCGAGAAGCGCTCGCATCTCTGGCTCCATGCGACCGGAGCCCAGCTCCTGGATGAATGCGCAGCGAATCATCGTCGACATCCTGGTGAACGTGGGCGTCAGTCGCTATTCGGCCAGGTCAGTATGCCCTGTGAAGCGGGGATGCGCTCAAGGCTGGCCAAATCGCTCAAGCGATAGACCGCCCATTCGGCGCCGTGATTTCGTGGAACTGCTCTCAAGTGGGGCCCAGTTCTTCGAGAAGGACGCGACACCGCGCGAGGCTCCGCTTGTCATCGACTCGCACGAAGAGCCGCGCTGCTTCCTCGAAGTGGATGCGGGCCATTTCCGTCCATCCGCGCTGGGCGGACAGGTTGCCCAGCCCCAGGAGACAGTTGGCCTCTCCTCGCAGTGATCCTACCTGCTTCAGCAGGGGGCGGGCCTGCTCGTAGAGCGCCTGCGCATCATCGAGGTTCTTGCGCTGGAGTGACAGGTCTCCCAGCCCGCGCAGGCAGTGCGCCTTGCCGCGCAAGTTCCCCACTTCGGAAAAGAGCATTCGGGCTTCCTCCAGAAGCGCGGCCGAGGCATCGAGCTCCCCCAGACTGCGCAGACAGTGTGCCCTACCGAGACGGTCCTTCGATTGTCCGAAGACGCGCTGCGCCTCTTCGAACCGCAGACGTGCCTCGTGGATGTTTCCTCGGTCCAGCGCGACCTTTCCGAGCCCATGGATGCAGTTGCCCTCGCTCACCGGCGAGTTCGCCCTGTTGAAGTATTCAAGCGCCTGCTGAAAGCAGGCCTCCGCCTCGTCGAGCCGCCCTCCGTCCAAGGCAAGGGACCCCAGCCCTCGGATGCATCGCGCATGGCCCAGGAGCGCTTTGCGGTCCGTGTGGTCGGGATCGCATCGCTTGAAGAAAGGCAGAGCCCGTTTGAAGCAGTGCTCCGCCTCTTGATGCCGCGAGCGCTCTTGTGCGACCTGTCCTTCCACCTGGAGACAGAGAGCCTCGCGCAGGAAGTCCCCCGCCTTGTGCGCGACCTCCCGGGCCTGTGAAAGCAGTCTCGGAGAGCCGTACCCGGAGAACCGCCAGAAGTTGCTGAGCTTCAACAACGCATCGATGACCTGGAGGCCTTCGTGGCCCTGTAGCCCCTCCAGGAACATGGCTTCGATGTTCTCCACTTCAGGCACGAGCCGCTCCAGGGCATGTGCTCCCTGAGCGCCGCCGACCCGAGGTCCGAACTCCTTCGCAAGCTCACTGTAATGCTGGAGGGCGCGTGCAAGGTCCGTAGGCTCTGGGGGGAAGTTGCTGCCAAGTGCCGCGCGGAAGAGCTGCGGAACACGCCTCCGCTCGGACGCATCCACATGGACGAGCCCGAGTTCTGTCAATTCCGTGAGGACGGTCCCTTCTCCACCAGGGAACAATCGGGCGTGATCCTCTCTTGAGGCGCCATCCGGCAGGCGTGCGAGGAGCGCCAGACACCGGAGTGCCTCCATCGTCAACCACTCACGGAGTCCTCCAGGCTCGAAGAGACTCTCCAATGACCTGGGCATCCTGGCCGGTGGACCGCTCTTGCGCAGGATGTCTTGCCAGAGATCGCTGAGGGCGCTGGTTCCAGGGTGATGGGCGAGTTGGTTCCTCGCCAGTCCCGCGAGCAATGTGATGGCCGACGCCACGACCCCCGAGCCGATCAACGCCTTGAGTCCCGGGTCGGTGACCTTGATCTGGGGGACCATCCGTTGGAGCAGACTTCCTGCCTCAACCCCATCCAGAGGCAGGACTTCGATTTCCGGCTGGAGCCTTCCCGTGCGTGGGCTGGGCGGGTGCCTGCCCACGAGCACAAGCGTCAAGCCCTCCATCCGGATGAGCTCTTGCATCACCCCCTGAAGGAGGGGACCTTCGGAATCCGCCTCGACGTCGTCGAGGACCAGCAGGGCGGAGTGCGCTGCGAGGGCGGCAAGGACCCGGGCCCGCAGGTGCTCACCCGGTGCCACCGCGAGGGCTTCCGCCATGGCTCCGAAGATGGATTCCCCACGGGTGCCATCCAAGAGGCGGACGAAGTACCTAGCGTTACCATGACGTTCAGCCACGCGTGGGTCATGGAGGGCTTCGATGAGGAGTCGGGTCTTGCCAACGCCAGCGCTGCCCGACACACGCAGGACCGGCGGGTCGGTCGCGAGCAATGCGCCCACGAGCCGTTCCAGCGCATCCTCGTGCCCGATGAGGGGCGACTTCTCACGCAGCGGAAGCCGTGGGGAAGGAGGCTCACCGCGACGCGTGACGACCGGGGCCGCAGCCTCCCCCACACGCCTGAACGCGGAGTCTGGCCAGAGTGGCTCTCGTGTCTGATCAAGCTCGCTCCGGGCCTGCATCTTCGCGAGGGCCTCTTTGGGAAGCCACGGGAAGTCCTCCGCCAGGAAGGACCGGGGCCCATGGCGCAGGATGACGCGGTCAAACCGCATGGGCTTGGCGGAAGCGAAACCCACCTCGTACTCACCGCCGACCCGGACGGGAGGGGTCATGGCGCCGGGTCGATACTGGACGCCGAGCGAGAACAGCCGCGAAGCCACGAAGCGGTTGAGGGTGCTGGCCTGGGTGCTCAACGGATCCGCTGAGTATCCGTTGAGCACGGCCTTGGTGCCTGGCCGCAACCTTTCCCGGAGCCCGGCATCGAGTTCCTTCGGAATCGTCAGCGCCCGATAGCGCTCCGAGAGAGCGTCTGCGCGGACTCGCCCGTCCTGGACCTCGTCCTCGATCGCGAGCAACTCGTCCTTCAATGACTGGGGACAGGTTGGGGTCAGCAACTCCCGAAGAAGCTTCTCCTGGTTGAAATCGCGGAGCACGGCCCGGCAGAGGTCCATCAACCCGCCATCACCCGTGCCTGAGATGAGGATGCGGGTCTGAGACTGGATCCCACGTCCTACTTCCTGGTCGAGGTCATCGTTTTCCCAATAGGAGCGAAGTCCCTTCTCCGGTTCGCGCGGCTCGACACCGAAGCCCACTGCCAGGACCAACGCGTCCACAGCGATTGGAAGGGTATAGCCCTCCGTATCGTTCCATCCGACGCGATGCCGGCCTCCTTCTTGAGAGGTGATGAGCGTGATGTTCTCAGCGCCCAGATGAACCGCGAGGTCCACGCCGTCTGTCGTTCGCAACGCTTCCCAGGCCTTGAGCAGTTGCTCCACGACCTCATGCACCCTTCCCGCGGTCCAATTGAGCACGGGCAACTGAGCGGAGGGCTCCTCGGACCCCGGCGCGGGCCAGTCATAAAGATGGGGGTGGATCCAGCGGGTGCGATTCTCAGCGAAGAGAGGAAGGAGCGCGTTCCGCTGCTCCAGCAGGTCCACCTTGCACCCGCGCAGCGCCGCTCCAGCAGCGAAGGTCATTCCACCCGCGCCTGCACCGACCACCACGACCCGAGCGCCCGGCTTGAGCCGTTTGCACGCGAACAAGGCGTGGACGAGGTTCAGGGCCCTGACCTGCTGCGAGTACAGGGTGACACGTCGCTCGAAGCACCCCAGGAGGAAGACCCCGCTCAGCGTGGGGACCTCCATGTGCTTGAGGATGTCGCGCAGTGGGTTCCTCATGGGTGTCCATTCGAGCACCTCGAAGGGAGGAAGACACGCGGCCTGTGCGCCGGGCCGCGGCGAGGCCGGGCCGCCCCTTGCGAAAAAGCACGGCTTCTCACGAATTCGCGGATTCACCGCATCTATGCTCCAGTGCGTTCCCCTCCCCTTCCGTCCATGACCACCGGAACCCATTCGCCTCCACCTGAGCCAGGCATGCGGCGCGCGGTATCGCGCTGGGAAATCGTCGGCTTCTCCATCAACGACGTCATTGGTAGTGGCGTCTATCTGCTGCCCGCGGCGGCCGCCGCGAACCTGGGCTCGGCCAGCACGGGCGCCGTTGTGCTCGCGGGGCTGGCGGTGCTGCTGCTCGTGCTCTGCTTCGCGGAGGCGGCCAGCTACTTCGACAAGCCCGGCAGCGCCTATCTCTACACGCGTGAGGCCTTTGGAGAACGGGTGGGCTTCCAGGTCGGCTGGATGACGTGGCTGGCGCGCGTCTCGTCCGTGGCCTCGTTGTCCGTCGGCTTCTCCCGCGCGCTGGGCTTCCTGTGGCCCGCGGCGAACTCGGGCCTGGGCCAGGGATTGGCCATCGCCGTGCCCCTGCTCGCGCTCACCGCCATCAACGTCGTGGGCGTGAAGAGCGGCGCTCGCACCGCGGTGTTCCTCGCCGTCACCAAGACGGTGCCGCTGCTGGTGTTCATCGCCGTGGGCCTCTTCTCCGTGTCCGTGCCGCTGGCGACGTCGGTGGCTCCCAGGGATGGAGGCAACCTGGGGTCCGCGGTGCTGCTGCTGCTGTTCGCCTACGCCGGCTTCGAGAACACGGCGGCTCCGGCGGGTGAGTTCAAGAACCCACGCCGCGACGTGCCCTTCGCGCTCATCGTGCAGATTGGCGTTGTCACGCTCATCTACACGGCGGTGCAGTGGGTGGCGCTGGGCACGTTGCCCGGGGTCGCGGACGCGCAGACGCCGCTCGCCAACGCCGCCGTGCGATTCCTCGGGGGTTGGGGTGGGCTCCTCATGAC
>NZ_RAWR01000112.1:0-32992 GCF_003986945.1 Corallococcus sp. AB018
CGCAACGTGCTTGACGCTCTCACTGCGTCCCTTGAAGCCCATCTCCACGGCGCTCCCGCACCATCGCTGCTGCCCGGAACCTGAATCCAGCTCACGCTCGCGGTCGCCCAGCCCCCTGAACGCTTACGGATCCGGAACATGAACGTTACATGCGAGGCTGCTGCTGGCTGTTTCGAGGGGGGGATGAGATTGCCGTCCAATTGCCTATGCGATGAGGACGTGGTTGCCCTGTTCGAGGGCCGGCTGCCGGTGACGGCGAACGTCCTGGCGCATCATCATGCGGCTCGTTGCACCGCGTGCCGGGCGCTGCTGGTGACGCTCGCGCATGGAGATGCCCTGCCGCCGGAGACCCAGCCGCTGGAGGGAGGAGGGCGCTGTTCGCGTCGACCTTGCGTGACAGGCGCCACCTGGACGCCGCCGGAGGTTCTGGACGGGTTCCGGTTGGAGCGGTTGTTGGGGCGGGGCGGCATGGGGGCCGTCTACCTGGCGCGGGATGCGACGGGGGAGCGACGGGTGGCGCTGAAGGTGTGTGTCGCGCTCCAGCCGGATGCGGGAATGCTCGCGAGCTTCGCCACCGAGGCGCGCGCCATCGCACGGATCCAGCACCCGAACGTGGTGACCATGTATGGCGCGGGTGAGTTCGACGGGCGGCCGTACCTCGTCTACGAGTACGTGGACGGAAAGAGCCTGGCGGAGCTGCGGACGCCACTGCCATGGCAGCGGGTGCTCGACATCGCGGAGGGGCTCGCGTCAGGGCTGCGCGCCGCGCACCAGGGTGGGGTGCTGCACCGCGACCTCAAGCCCGGCAACGCCATCCTGAAACCTGACGGCACGGTGAAGCTGATCGATTTCGGGCTCGCGACGTTCGTGGGGCGCGGAGTCACGGCGCCTCGAGTGGTGCGGGAGGTGGTGGGGACGCCGCGCTACCTGGCGCCGGAGATCCGCATGGGCGAGTCCGCGACCCCGCGGAGTGACCTCCACGCGCTGGGGTTGCTGTTGTTCGAGCTGTGCACGGGCCGGTTGCCTCCGGCGCGGCGTGGCCCGGCGGCGCTGTTGACGGAGTGGATCCCTGGAATCAATCCGGGCTTCGCCGCCGTCATCGCGTGCTGTCTCGCGGAGGACCCCTCGGAGCGATTCGCGCAGGCGGACGTGCTCTGCGCCGTGCTGGAGCACCTGCGACCGTGGTGGTCCTCAGTCCCGCCGTGCCCAGAGCACATCCCAGGTCCAATCCGGGAAGGTCTGCCCGGGGCGGGTGATCCGCACCCGCAGCTGGGAGGCGGCGACCTGGGCCCCCTGTCGTCGCGCCTCATCGAACAGCTGGGTGCGCAGGCCGGGCACGTCCACGTAGCTCGCGAACAGCATGCCTGACTCCCCCACGGGCTCGGGCGGGGAGAGGCCTGGCTCGGCGGGCTTGAGCCCCCATTCCACCAGGACGTCCGGATACACCTCGTCCAGGTCCATCAGCTCGACACGGACGCCCCGGGCCCCACAGGGACAATGGGTTCGGGCTTCATGGGGGCACGATCAGAGCATGGGGGAGAAGGGCTTCTTGAGGGTCAGCGTGAGGCCAATCTCCCGGCCATACGGGAGGCGGCCCGACAGGTCCCGTCCGTCCTGGAAGGGGACGTTGAAGCGGAGGCCCACGGAGCCGTAGACGAAGCCGAGGAAGGGCGCCACGTGGAGCGACGTCGTGGGCCGGTGGGCCGCCGTCCCCGTTTCGTGGGCCACGCCCGCCTCAAGCCCGAAGAGCAGGAAGGTGCCCTGGACGCCGCCACACAGCCGCGCATGGTCGCCGTCCATCCACTGCCCCTGTCCAAAGACGCCCACGGCGCCCGACCTGAAGGATCTCATGCTGTTGTTGTGCATCGCCACGTTGAGCGTGGACTCCAGGCCCACGCCCCAGGTGGTGTCCTCCTGGCGGCGGCTCACGCTCAGCAGCGGGCCCACCGTGAACCAGGGTTGCGGCGAGCCGTCATAGTCAGGCGACGCGGCTGGGACCATCAGGGCGAGCAGGGCAAGGGCGTTCATCGCGCCAGGATACGCGGGAGACCCGCCATCACCCCGGTTCCCCTCCAGACACTGTCCATGCAAGGGGATGCGTTACGCTCTTCCCCATGGCTCCCTCACCCTTCCATGCGGAGTTCCGCGTACTCATCGGTCCGGACTGGGTGCCGCTTCAGTCCCTGGAGGGGCTGGAGGCCGAAGCGGTGGACATGTACCTCCGTCGCCCGTCCGTGACCTGTTGCAGCTTCCAGGGCGGATTCTTCATCGACGTGGGCGGCCACCCCTTCAGCGATGACGGCTCGGTGGACGAGTTCTGGATGACCTGGAGCTGGTTCTTCGCGCTGAAGGCGCTGCTCGATGGCGCGGCGGAGGCGGGCGCCAACCCCTGGGAAGAGTCACACATGCGGCTCTGGCGCCAGGGGGACGTCTTGAGCATGGAGGACCGGAGCGCCTCGGAGAAACCCCTCTCGCCCCGGGTCGAAGTGGCGTTTCTTCCCTTCGCCCAATCCCTGGCGCGGCAGGGGCTTGCGTTCCTCGCGTGGGCGGAGCGGGTGCTCGCGGCGCTCGACGCGCGCGAGCCTCCGGTGCCTGATGCCCTGAAGGCGGAGTTCAGCCAGGCCTTGAAGCTTCCCCGCGACGTCCTGGAAGACGTCGCCTCCAGGGTGGGCGTGACGGCTACCGGGAGATGAGGATCACATCCTCATCCTGTTCCAGCCGGTACGTTCCGTCAGGCTGCTGGCAACGCTCGGCATGCGCACGGATTCGCGCATCGAGCCTTCCCGCCTCGTCCGGGTTCAGGACCGCCAGCTGCGCGGCCGTGTAACACCCCTCCAGCACGAGGAAGCGGCAGAGCGTGTACATCTCCTCGAAGGTCTGCGCGGCGAACCCGCTCATCGTCGGGATCGCCTCGTGGGGTAGGTGCTTCCGCTGCAACTCGGCGACGACCTCCTCGCTGAAATGCAGGGAGTCGGAGAACTCACGGCACATCGCATGGGTCGGCCCGCGGGCGGCGGCCATCACAATCAGACAACTGCCGCCGGGCCGCACGAAGCCGAGCAGTCTGTCAATGAAGCCGCCCCATTCAGACACAGGGACGTGATACAGGACGTGCGAGCAGACGACGAGGTCATATCTGTTATTGGAAGCGTACCGCTCCAGGGGGACAGGGATGACCGTCGCCTTCTCATGATGGAAGCCGGAGCTCTGCTCGGGGTGGGGTTCGAGCAGGGTGAGCGAGTCGAAGTGCGGCGCGAGCCGTTCCGCGACCTTGCCCGCCCCCGCTCCGACGTCCAGCAGGGTGGGGTGCTTGGAGAGACCTGGGAGCAGTCTCTCCGTGACGATCTGGTGGAGGTTCGTTGGATGCCTTGCGGACGCCGCGAGAATGCGGAACGCCGTGGCGTACTCCTGCGGTGACATCGTGATTGCCATGATTCTCCCCGGTGTCAGGACGACTGCCGGGGAGAGGCTACCATTCCGTCGCGCGGGGGGCTCGGAGACCCGTCTTGCTAAGACTTCTTCTGGGAACGAGCCCGGGCCGGCTCGGGTGCCTTCCCCGAGGCAGCCTTCGCAGCGCCACTGACGAATTCCGCCAGGTGCTTGCCGGTCAGCGTCGACTTCGCCGCCACCAGGTCGGCCGGGGTGCCTTCGAACACGATGCGTCCGCCGTCGTGGCCCGCGCCCGGCCCCAGGTCGATGATCCAGTCCGCGTGCGCCATCACCGCCTGGTTGTGCTCGATCACGATGACGGACTTCCCGGAGTCGACCAGCCGGTCCAACAGCCCGAGCAGCTGCTCGAGGTCGGCCAGATGCAGACCGGTGGTCGGCTCATCGAGCACGTAGACGCCGCCTTCGTCCCCCATGTGCGTCGCGAGCTTGAGGCGCTGCCGCTCGCCACCCGACAGCGTGGTGAGTGGCTGGCCGAGCCGGAGGTAGCTGAGGCCCACGTCGGCCATGCGCTGAAGAATGGCGGACGCGGCCGGCGTCTGCGCCTTGCCGGAGCCGAAGAAGGCGACCGCGTCCTTCACGGGCAGGTCGAGCACCTGGGCGATGTTGAGCCCTCCGAGCTTGTACTCCAGCACCGACGCCTGGAACCGCCGGCCTTCGCAGTCCTCGCAGACCGTGGTGACGCCGGCCATCATCGCCAGGTCGGTGTAGATGACACCGGCGCCATTGCAGGTCGGGCAGGCGCCTTCGGAGTTGGCGCTGAACAGGGCGGGCTTCACGCCGTTGGCCTTCGCGAACGCCTTGCGGATCGGCTCCAGCAGGTCGGTGTACGTCGCCGGGTTGCTCCGCCGCGAGCCGCGAATCGGAGCCTGGTCGATGGACACCACCCCGTCCCGGTTGCCCACCGAGCCGTGGATCAGCGAACTCTTGCCGGACCCCGCCACGCCGGTCACCACCACCAGCACGCCGAGCGGGATGTCGACGTCGACCTTCTTCAGGTTGTGTGTGCCGGCGCCGCGCACCTTCAGCACGCCAGACGGCTTGCGCACGGACGACTTCAGGGCGACCCGGTCGCTCAGGTGGCGCCCGGTGAGCGTGTCGCTCGCGCGCAGCGCCTCGACGGTGCCTTCGAAGACCACCTCGCCGCCAGCGGTGCCGGCTCCGGGGCCCAGGTCGACGACGTGGTCTGCGATCGCGATCATCTCCGGCTTGTGCTCGACCACGAGCACGGTGTTGCCCTTGTCGCGCAGCCGCAGCAGCAGTTCGTTCATCCGCTGGATGTCGTGCGGGTGCAGTCCGACCGTCGGCTCGTCGAAGACGTAGGTCACGTCCGTGAGCGAGGACCCGAGGTGGCGGATCATCTTGGTGCGCTGCGCCTCACCGCCCGACAGCGTGCCGGCGGGCCGGTCGAGGCTGAGGTAACCCAGGCCGATCTCCACGAACGATTCGAGCGTGTGCCGCAGCGACGCCAGCAGCGGGGCGACGGATGGCGAGTCCAGGCCGCGCACCCACTCGGCCAGGTCGCTGATCTGCATCGCGCAGGCGTCGGCGATGTTGATGCCCTTGATCTTGGAGGACCGGGCGGGCGCGCTGAGCCGGGTGCCCTTGCATTCAGGGCAGGAGGTGAACGTGACCGCGCGCTCCACGAACGCACGGATGTGCGGCTGCATGGCGTCCACGTCCTTGGACAGGAACGACTTCTGGATCCGCAGGATGAGCCCCTCGTAGGTGAGGTTCATCTTGTCGACCTTCACCTTGGTCTGTTCCTTGTAGAGGAAGTCGTGAAGCTCCTGCTTGGTGTACTTGCGGATCGGCTTGTCCGGGTCGATGAAGCCCGAGGCCCCGAAGATGCGCACGAGCCAGCCGTCCACGTTGTAGCCGGGGATGGTGAGGGCGCCCTCGTTGAGCGACTTGCTGTCGTCATACAGCTGGGTCAGGTCGATGTCGCTGACCTGCCCCATGCCCTCGCACTTCGGACACATGCCGCCAGTGACGTTGAAGACCTTCTTCTCGGTCTTGCTGCCCTCGCCCTTCTCGACGGTCATCTCGCCTGTGGCGCGGACCGACGGGACGTTGAAGGAGAAGGCGTTGGACGAACCGATGTAAGGCTTGCCCAGGCGGCTGAACAGCACGCGCAGCATGGCGTTGGCGTCCGTCGCGGTGCCGACCGTCGAGCGGGAGTTCGCGCCCATGCGCTCCTGGTCGACGATGATGGCGGTCGTGAGTCCTTCCAGGACGTCGACCTCGGGGCGGCCCAGCGTGGGCATGAAGCCCTGGACGAACGCGCTGTAGGTTTCGTTGATCAACCGCTGGGACTCCGCGGCGATGGTGCCGAAGACGAGCGACGACTTGCCGGAGCCGGAGACGCCCGTGAAGACGGTGAGCCGCCGCTTGGGCAGCTCCACGCTGACGTCCTTCAGGTTGTTCTCGCGAGCGCCCTGGACGCGGATGAGGTCATGGCTGTCCGCGGGGCTCGAACGGCGCTGAGCGGCGGTCTTGTCGGAGGAGGTCATGGGTCCATTTTCTCCAGCAGTTGTTCGAGGCGGTCGACGTGCTCCGACCAGAACGCGCGGTAGTGCGCGATCCAGTCGATGAGCGGCTTCATTCCGCGTGGATCCACCCGGTAGTAGGTGCAACGCCCTTCACGCCGGCCCTTCACCAGGCCCGCGCCCTTCAAGGCAGAGAGGTGCTGGGAGACCGCGGGCTGCGAGATGTCGAATCGCGCCGTGAGGTCCTTCACCGCCGCTTCGCCACGCGTGAGTGACACGAGAATCGCCCGGCGGTTCGGGTCCGCCAGTGCCTGGAAGATCTTGTTCTCGGCCACGGCCACGCGCTGCATGCGCGACGCATAAGTTGAGGCTTATGGATAGTCAAGCATGCAGCGCGGGTCGCCGGGGATGCGTCAGAACAACTGCGAGCGCACGGGCGAGTGCATGTCGAGGAACGTCCCGTTGCCCAGCTCGCCGTCGGAGTTGCGGCCCCACGTCCAGACAGTGCCGTCCGGGCGGACCACGACCAGGTGATCACCGCTGGTGTCTGCTGCGGTGAGGCCGCCTTCCAATGCGTCGATACGCACCGGTTCATCCGAGCTGTAGGCGTCATTCCCGAGCTGACCCCAGTCGTTGCGCCCGCCGACCCACACCCCGCCTGTGAAATCCGTTGCTAGGCTGATGTCGAAGTCCGCGACGACGGTGCTCAGGTCGCGGATTGCAATGGGCTCCAGTCCTGACTCGTAGATGGGTTCCCATCCCAGCGCTTGTCCGTAGCCACTATGTCCCCACCCCAAGCCCGTGCCGTCCGAGCGCACCGCGAGAGAATGGAGTCGACCCGCAGATACGGATACTGCATCGATGATGCCCGGGACCTGGACAGGCGTTGAACGATCGATTTTGGTCCCGTCGCCCAACTGGCCGAAGCGATTCTCCCCCCACGCCCAGACGGTGCCATCGTAGCGCACCGCGAGCGAATGGCTGGAACCCGCCGAAATAGCCGTGATACCCGTCAAGCCTTGGACCTGAGTGGGAACCCGACGCGACTGGGTGGTTCCATCGCCCAATTCGCCCGATATGTTGATGCCCCAGGCCCAGACGGTACCGTCGTATTTCAGCGCCAGGGCGAAGCCACCTCCCATGGCGACAGCGCTCACGGACGTCAGCCCGGGTACCTGTCCAGGCGTCATGCGGTCGGTGTTGGTGCCGTTGCCCAGCTGGCCAAAGCTGTTGGAGCCCCAGGCCCAGACTGTTCCGTCCGAGTGAAGTGTCATGGAGGCATTGTTCTCCGCCGTTACCGCAATGACTCCTGTATGCCCGGGCACCGCTGCGGGAATCGCGCGCCGCGTGGTGGTGCCGTCGCCCAACTGGCCGTAGTCATTATCCCCCCACGCCCACACGGTCCCGTCATAGAGGACAGCCAGGGAATACTGTGGGCCAGCCGCCACGGCCACCACGCCCATGAGATTGGGTACTTGCTCGGGGACGAGGTGACGAGGAATCGCGCCGTTGGCCAACTGTCCATACATGTTGCCACCCCATGCCCAGACCGAACCGTCGGAGCGCATGGCCAAAGAATGGCCGTCGCCAGCCGCCGTGGCGACGACGCCCGTCAGCCCTGGGACCTGGATGGGCTTGGAGGTGGACACCTTGTTGCCATTTCCCAACTGGCCGGAGCCGTTGGAGCCCCATGCCCAGACGGTGCCATCGGAGCGTTGCGCGAGCACGTGGTCGTAAGCGCTGACGTCGATGATGCCCGTGAGGTCCGGGACCTGCTTTGGCGTGAGAGACCAAGTGTGGCCGACGGATCCCCATGCCCAGACGGTGCCATTCGACTTCACCGCGAGCGCTCCGTGGGGGCCCGCCGCCGCGGCCGTGATGCCCGACAGTCCTTGCACCTGCACCGGGCTGCATCGCTGGACTTCCGTCCCATCCCCCAACTGGCCACTGAAGTTGTCACCCCAGGCCCAAATGGTGCCATCGGAGCGCAGCGCCAGGGAGTAGTCGCTCCTGGCGAGCACGGCGACTACATTGGTGAGACCGGGCACCTGGGTGGGGATGAGTCGATGGGTCGTGGTTCCGTCGCCCAGCTCGCATTCGGTGTTTTCCCCCCAGGCCCACACCGTGCCGTCAGACTTCACGGCAAGGCTGAAGTACCAGCCCGCAGCGACGGAGGAGACCCCGCTCATTCCTGGTACCTGCGCGGGCGCGGTGCGGCTGTTGTGGGTGCCGTTGCCCAGCTGGCCAAAGCCGTTGGAGCCCCAGGCCCAGACGGTGCCGTCCGAGCGCACCGCCAGTGAGTGGTATGCCCCGCCCGCGACGGACACGACGCCCGACAGCCCCACCGCCTGCACTGGCGAGGAGCGATTTACGCGCGTGCCATCTCCCAGTTGGCCGGTTTCATTTATTCCAGCCGTCCAGACGGTGCCGTCCGGACGGATCGCCAGCGAATGGTCCAGGCCCGCAGCCAGCCGGGTGCGCGGGCTGGTGCGTTTGATGCCAGCGGAGGTTGTTGCGGATTCGGGAGCGGCGGCGTCCGGTTGCGGTTGCCCGCAGCCAGCGAACAGGCACAGCCCGAGCCAGACTCCGGCCAGACGCTGTCCCCAGAGGGAACTCGTGATTGTCATTGATACATCCTTGTTTTGCGTGTGAGAAATTGAACGGCTCAGTAGAACTGCGAGCGCAGCGGCACGAGCGCGTCCAGGGATGTCCCGTCGCCCAGCTGGCCGTCGGAATTACGGCCCCAGGTCCACACCGTGCCGTCCATGCGGATGACCAGCATGTGGTAGTTGCCACCTGCCGCCGCGATGACGCCGTCCGACAGGCTCGTCACTTGCACGGGCGTGTCGTCGTAAATCTCAACGGTGTCGTTGCCCCACTGGCCCCAGCTGTTGTCCCCGGCGGTCCACACCGCGCCGGTGAAGTCCGCAGCGAGCGATACGTACGGCGCTGCCGCCAGCGTGGTCAGTCCATTGAAGGGCAGGGCGCCCATGATGGGGGAGCGATAGGGGCGCATCAACTCGCCGTAGCCGTTGGCGCCCCAGCTCAGAGCTGTGCCGTTGGCACTGAGCGCGAACGAGCGGTAGGGGCCCGCGACCACGGAGACCGCGTCGGTCAGTCCCGGGCCCTGCGCGGGGGTGTACCGGTCGGTGAAGGTGCCGTCGCCCAACTGGCCCAGCCAGTTTCCACCCCAGGACAAGACGATGCCGTCGTACGTCAGCGCCAGCGAGTGGTCATCGCCCGCCGCGACGGCAATCACGCCCGTCAGCCCCGGGACCTGAAAAGCGGTCGCATGGCTCACCGTCGTCCCATCCCCCAACTGCCCGTAGTCGTTGCGGCCCCAGGCCCAGACGGTGCCGTCATGCTTCAGCGCCAGAGCGTGGGTGCCGCCGAGCGCGACGGCGGTGATGCCCTCGATTCCCTGCGCCTGGACGGGGGTGAGGCGGTCAGTGGACGTGCCATCCCCTAACTGGAAGCTGCTGTTGACGCCCCATCCCCAGACCGTACCGTTGGCGCGCAGCGCAAGAGTGGTGGCCTCGTTCGCAACGACCGTCAGCACCTCAGTCATTCCCGGCACGGCCGCAGGGAGCGCACGCCGCGTGGTGGTGCCGTCGCCCAACTGGCCGTTCCAGTTGCCACCCCAGGACCACACCGTCCCGTCGGCGCGTACCGCCACTGAGTGATGCCTGCCTCCCGCCACGGCCAGGGCCGTCCCCAGCCCCTGCACCGGCTGCGGTACGTAGTGCCGGACCACCGCGCCATTGCCCAGCTCGCCGGAGAGGTTGCCACCCCAGGCCCACACCGAACCGTCAGAGCGCAGGGCCAGCGAGTGATGGGCGGCCGCCGCCGTGGCGACGACGCCCGTGAGCCCCTGGACCTGGACGGGCGCGGAGACGTCCACGGTCGTCTTGTTGCCGATGCCCAACTGGCCATTGCCGTTGGTGCCCCAGGTCCAGATGGTGCCGTCCGAGCGCTGTGCGAGCACGTGGATGGAGGCGCTCACGTCGGTGATGCCCGTGAGCCCCGGCACCTGCACCGGGGTAGCGCCGCCCAGGCCAATGTCTCCCCAGGCCCAGACCGTGCCGTTCGACCTCACGGCCGCGGAGACGCGGTAGCCCGAGGCCATCGCGACGACTCCCGTCATGCCCGGCACCTGCACGGGGGCGCACTGCGTCTGGCCAGAGCCGTCCCCCAGCACTCCATAGGCGTTGCTGCCCCAGGCCCAGAGGGTGCCGTCGGAACGCACGGCCAGCGAGTGGTTGTATCCGCCCACGACCGCGACGACGCCGGTCAGCCCCTGCACCTTCACGGGCGTGGCGCGATCAGTCGTCGTGCCGTCGCCCAACTGGCAGTACGCGTTGTCACCCCACGCCCAGACCGTCCCGTCCGGCTTCACGGCCACGGTGTGCGCGAAGCCAGCACCCACGGAAGTGACTCCGCTGAGCCCTGCTACCTGGGTGGGCACCTTCCGGAACGTAGAGGTGCCGTCCCCCAGCTGCCCCGCCGAGTTGTCGCCCCAGGTCCACACGGTGCCGCCCGTGATCAGCGCCACGGAATGGTAGTAGCCCGCGCTGACGGACACCGCGCCCGTCAGACCCTGCACCTTCACGGGCGTGGTGCGATCCGTGAGCGTGTCGTCCCCCAATTGCCCGTCGCTGTTGCGGCCCGCTGACCAGACAGTGCCGTCCGGCCGGATGACCAGGGAGTGCCGGAAGCCTGCCGCGACCCGCGCGCGTGGACTGGAACGCTTGATGGCAGAGGTGGACGACGCCACCGCCGTCTCGTCTGACTCGGGTGGGGGTTGTCCGCAACCCATGAACAAACCCAGCCCCAACAGCATGGGCAGCCAACAGCCTGCACGGTGATTCATCCCTGTCTCCTTGAATGCCTGCCTGTCGGCTATTACGACAGTTCAAGAAAGACGGATAGGTTTGGGGGAGAGAGGCGCTGGAACCCCCGCTGATGCGAGAGAGTCGGCGCGCAATGCGTCATCACATGGGGCTCAGCCCCAGGTCGCCATCTGCTGGGCGGCCCTGGCGAGCGCCATGACTTCGTCCCGCCCCAACGTGACTTCCTGGGCGAGCAGGGCCGTAACCAGTTCGTGATCTCCGAGCACCGGGACGTTCCTCGGTGGCTCCCTCACCACGAGCTCCGCGTCCACGAAGACCAGCAGGCTTTGGACCCAGAGCGAACGGCGTCGCGTCGCCGCGAGCAGCTTCTCTCGGACCCGCTTGGCCTCTGCTTCGCCCTTCCTCACGTAGTCCTTGTTGGATCCGCCGACCTTGATGACGTCTCCGCCGACCCACACCTTCTGGCGGAGGAACTTGGTGTTGATGACGTAGACGCCCGGCGGGCCAATTACGAGGTGATCCACGTTCGCGCCGTTCTGGCCAATCCTGACGTCGTGCTGGATGAACCAGCCCTGCGCTCGTAGGGGTTCGAGCAGCCGGCCTACGCGTTCCTCGCCTTCGGCGCCGCGCCCCCAGGCCCGCTCATCGGTGTGCATTCCGAAGAGCCGCGTGAAGAAGGTCTTGATGGGCGCGGCCTTCGCGAGCGCGTTCTGCTTCTCTCGTGCGCTCTCTCCTGGCCGGCGGACGGAGTACCCCGCGGCGTTCGGATCATCCACTCCGTTGTGTTGCTTCGGCATGACACCCCCACGCATGGCCTTGGTTGAGCCGGACTGAGCATACCCCTCCGGAGGGATTCACCGGAGAGGGTGCGGAGGCCTATTTGTCCCGCCATGCCAACGCGCTCCCTTGTCGTCGTTTCATTGTGTGTCTTCCTGTCTCTCGTCACTGCCTGTCTGGGGGATGAAGGGGCCCTGGGACCCCAGATGCCTCCGGAGTCCCTTGTCACCGCTTCCGACAGCCTCGTGGGCCCGGTTGTCTGCGAGCCCGGCAGGACCTTCTGCGACGGCGCGCACCTATTCTCGTGCAGCCGCTCCGGCAGGGATGCGTTCAGCCTTGGCGCTTGTGCTGGAGGCTCGGAAAGCAATCCGGTGGGCTGCTTCACGACGGATTGTCCCGGTGGCGCCACGGCTTGCTGCCGTCTCGCGCAGCCCACTTGTGCCTGGTCATTCATGAGCCCCGCCATCTCGGGTCAGACCTATGACTTTGATGAAAAGAGAGACAAGGAAAACTATTGTGTGGCGCCTTCGACCTGCGACCAGAAGATTTTCACCTTCTTTATTGCTCCGCCAATGACGACGGGGACCTGTCCCGTGATGGCCGGCCGATCCGTGCAAGTCTTCATCGAACGCCCTCTGCCGCCGATTGGGCAGCTCTTGACGTTGCCGAATCCGCAAATCAAGGTTTATTCCGGCGGTAACCCGACCTCCTGCTCCGCGTGGAAAGGAACGTTCATCATCCACTCGGACGTTCCCCACTGGCGGGTCAGCATCGACGCGACGTGCAGTGAGCCGAATGCGCTAGACGTCCGTCTCGTGGGAACCGTCAGCGGCGACGTCTGATTCGTCTACCCTGTCCGCCACGGCCAGGACGAAGCGCGCGTAGCCCAACTCCGCCGCGTTCTTCATCAGCTCCAGGTTCACCCACGCGACGATGTCCGCGAAGGGCCTGTTCTCCAGCGGCCACCGGGTGCGCTTCGACGCATGCAGTTCGGAGTCGTCCAGTCCCATGACGGCGCTTCGCCACTGGTCGTGCAGGCGTGTGATCCATGCCTGCACGCCCTCGGCGGTTCCGGGCCAGTGCACGTCCTCGCGCTTCAGCGAACCGGTACCAAACGAGTGGTCATGCACCATCGACCACCAGAAGCCCATGTGCCAGGTCAGCCAGGCGATGGACGCGGGCCCGATGTCATAGCCCTCCGACTCCGGCCACTCCGCGTTCCAGACGCCGTCCGTGCCTTGCTCCACGTGCAGGCCCTTGCGCGCGGGCCGGAGTAGGCACTCCTGCGTGGTGAGCCCGTTGAGATGGTATTGGGTGAGTGCCCAGGCTGTATCCAGCTGGGTCAGCAACACGCTTCGAAGGCCGCCGCTCTCCTGGGGTTCCATCCATCGAGCCTTCCATGGCGGAGCACGTGCCTCAAGACCCAGCTGGGCTCCATCGGCGGGGTCATGGAGAAGCGGGCCGAAGGGGAGGTGGCCCGCGGAGTTCTTCATCCGATGGGAACCGGCGAAGGCGGACCGCCGATGAAGCTCGCGGGGGTCAACAGGTAGTGAAGGCAGAGTGCGGAGAGTCCACAGAACAGCAGCAACGCCACGGCCAGCGCGGCCCGCCGCCTCAGTGGTGAGTCCAGGCGCGAACGGAGGAGCACCGCAGGGCCGGCAACGCCCATCGCCATTGAGATGACGACACAGGTCAGTGACGCCCCGAGCCAGACAGTCGCCAGCAACCCCAGCCGCTCGGAGCCAGCCATCAGCGTGAAGCCTGATAACACCCAGAGGATCGTGAGCAGGCCCCCCACCGACAGCGTCGCTCCCAGTCGCCGGAGCCACGTGAGCCCATGAAGACGCGCGAACGCTTCGAGTCCGAGGTCCAGCGTCGCTACGAGCAACAGGGGGGCCACCAGCAAGGCGAAGGGTGTCGGAAACGCGAAGAGTGCATTGAATCCGACGACATAGACCCACGGCGCGACGAGCAGGCCCAACAGCAGTGCGCCGAGTCCCACCGCTCCCGGGTCCTTCCAACGTGCGGCGGTCATCGGCGTGTACCTCCAGGAGGAACGGGGACTCTGAACTCCCGCTCGAAGGCGATTCGGGTGACGAGCGGCACATATCCGTGTTGGAACTGAAGTTGCCACCATGCCGTGATGCCTTGTGACGCGCTGCTGTGTGTCGCTGTCTGGGGTCGCGGCGGGGTGGTCCGGTTCTACCTCCTTCCGGAGTATCCCAGACGGAGCCGTATTCGCATGATGCCCGTAGCGATAGTCTGTCCGGCATGCCGCTGAAGGTGATGACGCTCAACATCCTGATGGGAGGCGAGGAGCGAATGCCGCTGCTCCTGGCCCTCATCGCCCGTGAGCGCCCGGACGTGCTCGTGCTGCAGGAGTGCCTGGGGTGGGAGGACGGCGAGCGGCTCCGTCAGGTCGCCGCCGCGCTCAACCTCCCCGCCACCGACGCCCATGTGAGACTGGGCATCGCGCGTCCCCGTCCCAGCGGCAGCCGCTACCACGTGGCCGTCGCGAGCCGCTTGCCCCTGCGTTCGGTTCGCGCCCACGCCAATACCCACTTCATCGGCCACTGCCTCCTCGAGTGCGAGCTGGAGACGGGCGCGGAGCCGCTGACCCTCTTCGCGGCCCATTTCGACTCCCATGCTGAGACCCTGCGCTTCGTGGAGGCTCGCTACCTGCGCTCCTTGATCGAGCCCTCGGGCTTCGGTGAGCGCTCCTTCATCCTGGCTGGGGACCTCAACTCGTTGTCGCGCGCGGATCCCTACCCGGTGGACCTGGCCGACCGCGTCCGCCGCGCCAGGGTGGACAAGTATGGCCACCCGCCACGCTTCGACGTCGTCGACGACCTGGAGGGCTTCGGCTGGTTGGACACACTGCGCCTCAAGCCGGGCTCTTCCCAGTGGGCCACCGCCCGGCGCCAACGCGAGGGGGAGGTCATCGACTTCCGCACGGACTTCGTCTTCGCGTCGCCCACGCTGGCCCAGCGGCTGCTCGCTGCTCATGTGGTGGACGTGGGCACGGCCTCCGATCACCACGCCCTGACCGCGAGCTTCAGCGACGCGTGAGGCGGCTCCTCGTGAACAAGACGAGCAACCTCAGCCTCTCCGCCCAGCGTTCCGACGCAGAGATCATTTGACGCGAGCGCCGAGGCTTGATCCTCTCCGAGGATGAGCGCTCACCCCATTGAATTCGACCCACAGCTGGCCGCCCTCCTGCCCGCGCTGGAGGGGTATGTGCCCCGGCAGATGACGCTGGCGCAGCTGGAGCACTTCCGTGGCTTGAGCCGCGTGGCCCGGGAGGACCTGATTGGCGACGCGAAGGTCCACTGCGTCGATTACAGCATCCCCGGTTATCAGGGCGCAGAGATCACGGTCTCGGTCATTGCCCGGCAGGGCCACTCGGTTCCGGGGCCTGCCGTCTATTTCATCCATGGCGGCGGGATGGTGATGGGGACCCGCTTCGCGGGAGCGAAGCCGCTCGTGGACTGGGCGCTCCGTCATGACGCGGTCTGCGTGACGGTCGAGTACCGGCTGGCGCCCGAGCATCCGGCGCCGACCCTGGTGGAGGACTGTTACGCCGGGCTGCTCTGGATGGCTGCGAACGCCGACCGGCTGCGGTTTGATCCGAAGCAGTTGGTCATCTTCGGCGGGAGCGGCGGTGGCGGGCTCGCGGCCGGAACCACGCTCCTGGCCCGGGATCGGCACGGCCCGAAGCTGTTGGGTCAACTGCTGCAATGCCCGATGCTGGATGACCGCAACGAGACGGAATCCGCCCGTCGGTATGACGGCGTCGGAGTCTGGGACCGCACCAGCAATCTGACGGCCTGGCGCGCGGTGCTGGGCGAGCGCTGTGGGGGCCCGGACGTGTCTCCCTATTCAGCGCCCGCGCGCGCCACGGACCTGCGGGGGCTGCCGCCGACCTTCATCGACGTCGCGGCAGGGGAGACGTTCCGGGATGAAGCCGTCGCATATGCGCGCGGCATCCTTGATGCCGGCGGCGAGTGCGAACTGCACGTCTGGGGCGGAGCCTTCCATGGCTTCTACGACATCGCCCCCCAGTCTGACGTGGCGCGCGCCTGCATTTCGACGCGCGACGCGTGGCTGGGACGGATGTTCGCCCGCGGTGTTGCGAGCGGGGGCACACTGCCTGTCCCATGAGTGTGCATCCCTCTGCGCGCCTGCGCCCCGCCCGCCTCGACGAGATCGCGCGTGTGCGCGAAATCGAGCGCCTCTCCGCGCGCCGTTTCCTGGGCACGGACCTCGCGGCCCTGGTGGAGGATGAACCCACCGACTCGGCCACGCTCGCGGCCCGCATCGCCACGGGCGGGCTGACCGTCGCGGAAGGGGAGGATGGGCGTCCGGTCGCATTCCTGATGGCGCGACCCGTGGAGGGTTGCGGTTACATCGAGCAACTGGACGTTCTGCCGACCCATGCCGGACGGCGGTTGGGCGCCGCGCTGATTTCGGCCCTCGAGCCGGCATGGCCCGCCCTGTTGCTCTCCACCTTCCGCGACGTGCCGTGGAACGCGCCCTACTACGCGCGGCTGGGCTTCCGGGTCGTCGAGACCCTGACGCCGGCCCTGGAGGTCATCCGGGCCGAGCATCTTGCACGGGGGCTCGACGAGAGCCGGCGGGTGTTCATGCGCAAGGACAGGATGCCCTGATCACGGTTGTGCCACGCCCGTCTCGTACGCCTTGCGGACGGTCTGGGCACAGGCGCGTGACTTCTCGCCCTCCTCGTTGCCGAGCTGACGGCTGCGAGCCAGGACCATGTACCGGGTCCTGGCCGCGTTCACCCAGGGATAGAAGCCGAACGCCCCCGCCGACGAGTGGCCCGTCACGGTCCAGGAGCTGCCGACGGTCTCTCCTTCAATCCAGTGCCCGAGCCCGTAGTACGCCTCGCCCGCGGCGGACCACGGCGTGTAGGCCACGTTGGGTCCTCCGGACCAGGCGGGGACGGAGTCCACGGTCAGCTTGGAGGACAGCGCGTACTGGGTGTTGATCATCTTCAGCAGGAAGACGCGGTACTGCGCCGCGCTGCCGGAAAAACCTCCAGCCACGGCGACGTCGCTGTCGGACTCCGGGAAGGTGGTGCCCAGCAAGGGATTGAGCCAATCCATGACGCTCAGGAGGCCGGTGCCCTTGCGCGCGCCGATGTCATCCAGGGCCAGCTTCTGCATGTGCCCGCCGTTGTAGAAGAAGCGGCCGTTCTGGAGCGGGCGATAGGTGACGTCCTTGAAGGACGGCCCGTAGCACGCGGAGACGGTCGTCCCGGCGGCGTCACACAGGGTGGTGTTCTCGTCGATGTATCCGCTGGTGAAGTTGAGCCGCTTCTTGTCGTCCGAGGTCAGGTTCGCGTAGCCCTTGGACTGCACGTAGGCCCCTGCGTACAACCACTTGCTCGCGGACGCGATGGGCATCACCGTCGTGGCCGTGACGCCGCTGCCCTTCGTGAGGCCGTAGAGCAGCCCGGACCCGTTGCCAATCTCCCAGTAGAAGTTCCCGAGCGGTTTGCAGCCCGCCGCGTTGTTGGCCGTATCCAGCGCGGCCTGCTCGTACACGGTGAGGGCCGCCTGGGACGTTCCCCAGGTCACGCCATCACTGGAGTCGAGCGTGTCCTCCGGGTTTCCACAGCCGGCGGTGCCCAGGGCCCACAGCGCGCACGCCCAGATGAACTGCGTCGTTCCGCTTCGCTTCATGGGGAATTCCTCCAGGAAAGCCCCCATGAACCCGGACCGCGCGCGGAAGTTGCGCGGGAAACGCGCTCAGAATCTGAAGTTCCACCCGGCCAAGTGCTGCAGGTCGCGGGCGCCGCCGTGGGGGATGCGCTCCGGCACGGGCTGGCCGTGCGCGGGGGCGGGGACATCCATCGCGATGCGTTTGACCCCAGGAGTCTTGTCGAGACCGCTGCACCAGGTCTGCCAGCGCTCGCCATTCAGGCGGTCCCGGAAGCCGATGACTGTCAGCTGGTCCGCCGTGGGCGGAGTGGGGGAGAGCAGGTCGAGGAACTCCATCCGGCCCCGGCCGTCGGTGCGCACCTCATGGCAATAGGCGGCACCCCACAGGTCCTCGCGGAAGCGAATGGCATACACGCTGCCCGGGGCTGGCGGGCCGGGGATGGACTTGGGCCGGGCGCCGGCCGGGCTGTCCGTCTTGCGGCGCGCGGTAGGCGCTGGTGGTGGCGGGGTGGGCTCCGCCTTCGGTCGCTCGAGATGGCCGAACAGCGTGGCCACCAGCGTCTCCTGGAGGCCCTCCTTCGCCGACCACCACGCCAGCGGTGCTGGCACCTCCACGCGGACCGATGGGCGCTGGTCGCGCTCGATGGCGGTCGTGAAGCGGGTCATCAGGCCCGGGTGCTCGGGCGTCTGCAGGATGCCGATGAACGCGAGCGCTTCCAGCACGGTCCCGCAGCGCGAGGGACGGCTGGCGCTCAGGAGTCCGGCCTTGTGGAGCGCGGTGCGCGCCTGGCTGTAGCGTGCCGTGGAGGGAAGGCCGCGCAGCAGGTCGAGCACCTGGTGGAACACCCAGACGTCTCGCGGCGTGGGCTTCGGCCAGGCGGACGGTGGACTGGCGATGGCGGCGTTCAGTGCGAGGACGCCGTCGGCCGGTTGGGCGTCACCCCAGCCCGCGCCCTCCAGGTGACGGAAGTACGCGGCCTGGGTGGTGTCGATGACGTCCGCCTTGAAGAAGCAGACACGGCAGCTGCCGCCGCCCATGGGGTCCTCGGCGTGGACCGGCATGGCGCGCCCGAGGACAGCGGCGGGCAGCACGGTCAACCAGGCGAGGTCGGCGGACCCCATCGAGGCCACGAACGCATCCGCCGCGGGACGCAGGTCGCACGCCGCGGCGGACTTGCGCAACCGGGTGATGACCTCGTCATGACCCCACTGGATGAAGACATTGGGCACCAGCCCGGTGTCCCTCAGTTGCTGATGCTCCGCCTCCGTGAAGGTGGAGGGGATCCGATGGCTGTAGCGGCCCTCCGCATCGAAGTGGCTGTTGCGGGAGTCGTAGACTCGGGCCAGCAGGGCCATGACGGAGGTATCGGGCTGGGTCATCTCAAGGGTGCGGCGCGGGAAGAAGCCCCCGTTCTATCGTAGAGAGAGGCTGTCACGTCACGGCCAGAAGCGGACCAGTCCCGGCTCCGGCACCGTCTTCGCGAGCAGACAGCCATTGGGCTCACGGATGAAGCCAGACACGGAGTTCAGCCGGACGTCCAACCGGAGGATGCCGTTGGTGCCAAACCCCGGGTCCACCGGCCCGTGCCGGGTGAAGCGCACCACCGCCAGCCCTCCACCCCCCTCAATCTGTCCCACCGTGTAGGGCGTGCCTGCGTCATCGAAGAACAACTCATTGGCCGAGCCGATGGCGAGCTGGCGCGGCGGCATCGTGGTGCTTCCCGTGCCGAAGTAGATGCGCGTGCCGGTCTCGTCGTACCACTGCACGAGGAGGTCATAACCGGGGGCATACGTGTTGAGGAGTGAGACGAACCGGCCGTGCCCGTCCGTGGCGACGTTCCGATGGAGATTGGGGCTGCTTTCCACCGACCACCTGGCCTGCCCGGTCTTGCCGTCCATGCGGACGAACCCCAGTCCGTGGTTGCCCGGGCTGCCACTGTCGAAGAGCGAGACGGCGATGACCACGGTTCCGTCCTTCGTCTGGAGGGCCTCGCGTAGGTTGTTGAAGCGCTGTTCATAGGCCGGGAGCGCGTACGTTGCCCGCCCCTCCGTCCCGAACCCCGCGACAGGCCTGCCATCCGCTTCCCACCGTTGCACGGCGTAGACGTAGGGTCCGCTTTGGGTCAGGTCGTAGTCGTAGTACGTCAGGGCCACCGACACCCGGCCCGCCTCGTCCGCGAGGAGCTTCACCAGGGAGCGGGGCGCGGCATTGAACCGCGTCGAAACGACGCCCTCGTCCCCGAAGCTCGTATCGAGCATGCCCGTGGCGAGGTGGCGCGAGACGAGGAAGGTGCAGGGGGTCGCGTTGTCGCCGTCGTGGCAGTCGGCGGCGGTGCCCGCCACGAGGCTTCCTCCCGTAGGCAGGGCCTTGAACGCGAGCATGCGAGACACCGCCGGACGCGTGTGCGTCGCCGACCCGAGCATCCCGAACGTCAGGTCCGGGATGCCGTCCGCATGGTGGCGCTCGAGCACGAAGCCCTGGGCGCTCGGCCAGGAGGCGTTGGCGATGGGATAGGCCGTGAGCAGCTTGCCGTCCGGCGATACATCGAGGAACCGCGACCCATCCGCCCAGCCCAGGGGCACCACGGGGAAGGTGGGGTCCAGCGTGAAGGAGGGGCCCGCGACCAGCATCCGCAACGGACGCGAGGTGGACCGGCCCTCCGCGGTGGCCACCAGCGTGGCGTCAAGGCGGGTCCCCGGCCCGACGCGCCCGGACACACTCACGACCAGCGCCGCCGCGCTCGTGCCCTCCGACACATTCCGGTCGGCCACGAAGAACTCGGAGGGCAGGCCACGGATGGAAAGGGTGACGGGACCGGTGAAGCCCTCGTGCCGCTCGACGCCGACGCGCAAGACCGCGAAGTCGTCGCCGCGCACGAGCAGCTCGGACGGGGCGCTCAGGTCGACAGGCAGGGGCAGGGGCACGTCCGGGCCGGCATCCGGAGCGCCGGCATCCGCCGTGCCGGCATCCGTTACACCGCCATCCGCGGGGCCCGCGTCGGGGGATTCGACGATGCCCCCCGCATCGCAGGTGGCGCCGGCACACGAGGCGTCGGGCGTCGTCACGGTGGACGCATCCTGACCGCCCGCATCTGCCTGGGGTTCGACGGGGCCGGGCTTCTGGATGGGCTCCTCGTCACCACAAGCGGTGGTGAGCGGGAGGATGAGGGCGAGCGCGACGAAGAGGGCTCGCCGGCACTGGGGAGGACGGGAGGGCTGGGGCCGGTGGGTCATGGACGGGAGCAGGTACGGGTGTACCTGCCTATACGTCATGCCCACCGGTCCCTGGTCGGAGGCCCGGTCGATTCGGTCCGGCTACGGCTTCGGTGCGATGGAGACCTTCACGCCCTCGCTCCACACCTTGTGCTCGTCCGCGTAGTACAGGTACGCGCGGCTGGACGGGCCCGTGTAGGTGCCGGGCACCGCGGCCACCAGGGACAGCGGCACGTCGATGCGCTTGTTCGGCTCCATGCCACGCCAGTACAGGACGACGTCGCGCCCGAGCACCTCGTACGCATCCACCACCTGCCGCTTCACCAGCTCCTTGAGCTGGTCGTGGCGCACTTCCAGTCCGCCCGGCACGCCGAAGATGGCCACCGCCGTGGGCAGCTTCTGGCCCGTGCGGTTGGCCACCACCACCCGCGCCTCCGTGGGCTCACCCTCGGTGAGGGCCGTCTTCGCCAGCGCCACCTCCAGCGTCACGGCCGTGTCCTTGGAGCTGTCCGGCGTCAGCATGTTGTAGGTGACCTCCACCGAGTACGGCAGCTCCGCGCCTCCCTCCATCCGCAGCTCCACTCGGCGCTCGCCCGTGCCCAGCAGCGCGCTCACGTCGGGCAGCTTGAGGGCTTCCTGGGAGGAGCCGTCGAAGCGCACCGGCTCGCCCACCGGACGGCCATCCACGTAGACGCGCACCAGCCCCGGGGTGAGCTTGGACGCGCGCGCCTTGTCGTAGGCGATGATGGCGCGCAGCGCGAGCACCGTGCTCTGCGTCGCGCCGTAGCGGCCACCGTCGCTGGACTCCGCGAGGAACTTCATCGCGCGCTCCACGTTGCCCACGTAGGCGGGGTCGCGCATCCACGCCAGCGTCGCCAGCGCGGTGGTCTCGATGTTCAGCGTCTCGCCGGAGCTGCCCACGATGGACTGCGTCGCGCCGTCCACCACGCCTTCCTTCCCCTGCGCGGAGGCGAGCCGGCCCATCAGCTTCCGGGCCTCGGCGGTGTCACCGGCGAGCGCCAGCACGTTGGCCGCCAGGGCCACCACGTAGCTGTTGGTGCTCTTCGCCGCCGCGGCCTTCACCGAGGCCACCTCGCGCGACAGCTCCTTCGCCTGCGAGGCCGGCTGGCCCGCGCTCTCCAGCAGCGTCCAGACGATGTATGCGTTCGACGTGTCCGGGTCCTCCACCCACACGTGCAGCGCGCGGCGCTTGCGATTGAAGCCGCCCTGGCCGTCCCGCTGCTGGAGCAGCCACTCGCGCGTGCGCTCCATCATCGCGGTGTCCACGTCGCGCACCTGGCGCATGTCCGTGAAGTGCAGCAGGCCGAACGCGGTCAGCGCCTCATGGCCGGGGTTCTGCCCGAACCACTCGTAGCCCTTCTCGGACGTCTCGTAGCCCACCAGCCGCTGGTAGCCGCGCTCCAGCTTCTCTTTCGCGCTCGCCACCAGCTCCGGGTTCACGCCGGTGTGCGTCTGGAAGTACTGCTGCGCCATCGTCATGGGGTACGTCGTGGAGCTGGTCTGCTCGAAGCAGCCGGAGGGCTCCTGGATGAGGCGGGCCAGCGACTCCGTCATGTTGGCCAGCGGGCCCGGGTACACGGCGATGGACGTCCGCACGGTGCCGGGCACCAGGCTCTTGGGCAGCACCACCTGATGCGTCGCCGGTGCCTTCGCGGACACCAGCCCGCCGTAGGACACGCGGCCCGGGAAGCCCCGGGGCTTGATGGACAGCGTGCGGGTGACGACGTCCGTGAACTCGCCCGCGCTCGCCGTGAGCTTCACGTCCACCGGCTTGGCTTCCTGGCCAATCTCCAGGGAGAAGAGCTGCCGGCCGCGCGCCTGCGAGGCCAGGTCCAGCGTGGGGCCGCCGGAGACCTTCACGTCTCCCTTCAGCTCCACCTTCACCCCCGCGCCCGAAAGCCGCGCCTCCGTCCCGTTCACCAGCGCCACCGGCAGCCGCACCACGTCTCCCGACGTCACCTCCAGCGGCAGCTTGGGCTCCGCGTAGAACGGCTGCACGGACTCCAGCTCCGCCACCGCCGAACCGAGCGCGCCGTCACCGCCCACCGCTCCCGCGAACGCCTTGAACGTCGTCACCGAGTCGCTCATCGCGAAGGACACCCGCGCCTCGCCGGTGCGGGCATCCGTGCGCACCCCGGCGTTCCAGTAGAGCGTCTCCGCGAAGTCGACCCGGTCTCCCGACTTGCGGTTTGGCCGCGCGGTGTGCGCGAACTCGCGGAGGTAGATCAGCTGCCCCTGGATGACCTGCTTGTCGTCGGCGTTGAAGTCTCGCTTCGCGCGAAGGCTCCTCCTGCGCTCCATTGGCGCCTCTTCCTCCTTCGCCGCCTTGAACACGGGGGCCGGTTCCTCCACTTCCGCGGCCGCCTCCGCCGGGGGCATGGGAGGCGGAGCCGCCGCGGCGACGGGGGCCATCTGGGGGACGGCCGCGCCCTCGGCCTCGCCGGCGAAGGCGACATCCTCGTCCACGACGTTCCGGTCCATCAGGGGCTCTTTCATTCGCGGCATGCCCCCCACGGCGGCGCCGCGTCCGGCCTTGGCGATGGCGGACGGCCGGGGCTTGCGGACGGGCTCCGGCGGCCAGCGCACCGCGAGCACGCGCATCGCCGCGTCACCGTGCCGGGCGAGGAAGGCCTTCGTGTCGGTCAGCGCGAAGCGCCGCCAGCCCTGCGTCCCCAGCAGCAGGTCCACCGCCAGCCTGGACTTCGGATTCTTCGCGTCGAGGTAGAGCTGCGCGTCGGCCAGCTCCTTCACCTCCGGCTCCAGCAGCACCATGACCGGGAGCTGCGGCGCCTGGTCGCGCTTCTCCTGGAGCTCCAGCACCGCGTCATCCGTCACGGTGAGCATCACCAGCGCGGAGACCGGCTGACCGCCGCGCGTCGTCCGGGCCGTGAGCTGCACGGGGCCACCGGGCACGTAGCGCGTGCGGTCCGCCTTCAGCTCCACCGACAGCTCCTTCGAGGGCTGGCGGAACACCAGCCGCTCCGCGAGGGGCCGCCCGTCGTGGTCCCACACCGTGGCGACGAGCACGCCGTCCGCCTCGCCGGGGTTCAACGTCACCGGCCCGCCCTTCACGTCGTCCAGCACCGCGGAGGCGACGCGCACCTCGCGCTGGCTCAGCGTCACCGTCGCGCGGCCGACGTTGGTCAGGCCCACGACGAGCTGCACCAGCTTGCCCGCGGGAACCACGTCGTCGCGCACGCGGATGACGGCGCCCCTTGGCTTCACCTCCGGCAACGGGAAGCTCTTCCGGATGCCTGAAGGCGAGTCGATGCGCAGCGCGTACCGCACCCCCGCCTGCGGGGTCAGCTCGAAGCGGCCACGGCCCTCGTGCTCGGAGCTCACGCGGGCGACGACCTTGCCGCTCTCTACCTCCACGATCCGGCCCATCAGGTCCGCCGGCTTGCGCGCGGGCGTGCGCGCCTCGAAGTAGACGCGCGAGGCGAGCCCCGCCACCAGGTCGCCGCCCTCCGGGTACATGGCCAGGTCCAGCGTCTGGAGGAGGATGGGGATCGTCTTCGCGGCGGACTCCACCACGCCGCCGTCCTGGATGGTGAAGGCCAGCGTGCCCTCGCCGCGCTCCATGGCGGCGGGCAGCGGGAAGCTCACCGTGCAGCGCCCCTTCGCGTCCACCGTGCACGGCACCTGCGCCACGCTGGCGCCATCCACGAGCGCGTTGGCCGTCACCTTCGCGCCCGCGGGCACGCCGCCCTCCGCGCGCTTCACGTCCAGCGTGGCGGTGACGGTGTCGCCCGGCCCGTAGCCGTCCCGGAGGAACTCAATCTGGGACTTGAGCCGGGGGGCCCGGTAGGCGCGCACGTCGAACTTCCGCTCCGCGGGGGCCGCGCCCGTCCACGGATAGGTGACGCGCAGGGTGTACTCGCCGCCGGCCTGGCCAGCGGGGATGGGCCAGGCGTAGCCCCAGACGGAGTCCGCCGTGGAAGCCGTGCTGGTGGTGACGACGTCCCCCTTGGGCCCGCGCACCTCCACCTGCGCATGGAGTGAGCCCGCGTACGGCTTGCGGTTCAGGGCGTCCAGCACCAGGCCCCGCACCAGCACCTGCTCCCCGGGGCGGTAGAGCGGCTTGTCGGTGGTGACATGGGTCAGGTAGCGGTTTTCGCCCCCCAGGGAGCGTGAGGTCGCCCGGGCCGCGAGGACCTGGGGCGATAACGTCACGAAGACGGCTGCGACTCCCAGCGGCAGGAGCGCGCGCAGGGCAAACGGGACGAAGTGGGCCATGGCGGCATTCAACGGCCAGGCACGCCAGAAGTTCTAGCCCTCCCCCAGGAGGTCCTGGAGGACTTCGCGCCGCCGCTCCTGCGAGGCGCGGATGCGGCGGTGCAAGCGCACGGAGTTCGTGGCCTTGTCCCGGTTCCGCGGCGCTCAGCGAGGAGTGCCACGGAACCGAGACCCCTCCGGGTCCTTCAGCGGTCGTCGCCGTCTCGCCCCGCGGAGGCGTCTACCGTGGGACTGACCTCCTGACGCCCGCCCGTCATCAGCCAGGCGCGCTGACTGGGGGCGAAGCGAGGTGCGAGATAGCCATCGTTGATCTCGCGAGTCACCGCGAAGCGATTGAACGCCGTGGCGGGGATGAACAACCGCGAGTTGTCCGCGAAGCCATCCGAGGAGGAGTCGACGTCGCCCTCGGCGGCCGAGACGACGCCGTCACCATTCATGTCGACCCGCGCGACTTCCCGGGCATAGGCCTGGAAGAGGCGGCGGTTCAGGTTCTTCTCCCAGGGCATGAACGACGCCAGCCGGACATAGACATCCAGGAAGATTTCGTTGGCGAGCCCGCTCGGGATGAATCGCTGGCGGAACTCACGCTGGGAGTCGATCTCCGCGTCGAAGAGGTCCGGATCGCGGGGACGATACGGGCTGTCTCCATACTCTTGCGGAAAGTTCTTCACGCCCAGGGGCCCCGAGCCGGGGACGATTGACTTCAGCAAGCCAATCTCACCGTCCTCGAAGGCGTCAGGAGGCGCCCCAATCTTGTCGGGGAAGCCACCGGTGAACGGCAGCTCGTAGAGCGGGTGGACCCAGTTCGTGGTGTAGTTGAACTCCCAGTAGTTGTGGACATCCAGTTGCTGCAGGGCGTTGTACGCCCCCATGCTGAGCTGGATGGGAACGACGTTGCTCTGAATCCACGGGAAGCGATCGTTCTCGCTCGGGAACCGGACGCCCTTCCCATCCGTCGTGAAGAGATTCCCGGGGACGTTGTTGTGGTGGCCGATCTTCGCCAGCATCGCCGCATCGGCGGCGGTCATCGTGCCGAACTGGGCACGCCCGTCAGGACGCGGGGGCGCGACCGGCGGGACGACCAGGTCGTGGATCATCCAGCCTTCGTACCACCCGCTCTCGTTGTTGATGACGAAGAGCCCGGAGATGTCCGTGAAGACGTCGATGAAGGCACGGACGTTGTTCGGGTCGGTGGGAAGCCCGGGCTTCGGCTCGACGACGAGCCGTACCGACGCGATGGTAGGAAGACCGCAGTTGCCGCCCGTGGCCGTCAACATCGCGGTGTCATTGACGCCGGGAATGATGCTGACGAAGACGTTGCGCTCGAAGCCATTGGTATCCAGCAGGTAGTACTGGAAGAGTTGGCTCGGCGTGTCCGCCTCCGCATAGGCTTGCATGGGGAGGAAGGTGTGCGGCCGGCTTGCGAGCCGGAGGATCCGATCCTTCAGCGGCGTGGGCAGCGCGACGATGTCCCCACGTTTGGCCACAGTGGCGACATCCGCGTTGGCATTCGGGTTGGGATGGCACGGCGGCGGCGGTTGCTCCGCGTGAGCCTGAAGCGGAATCCATGGGGTGACCAGCGCGAGCCATGCGATGGCACCCATGGCGCGTCTGCGCACGTGCATGAATGGAGAGACAATGTGGGGAGCTTGCACTTCGATCCTCCTTCGGGCGGCGTGCCGACCGTGTACGGAAGAGGGCAGGGGACGCCTGCCTTGCTTCCTCGACTGCGCCGTGGATCTAGGCCCTGGCCCGCTGGACGTTCAGTGTCCGCACGTCCTTTCCGCGTGAGCAGAATGCGACGGCCAGGGGACCCGATCGTCTCAGGAGCGCAGGCTCCTCCCTCTCACTTCTCGCGCGCTCAGGGCTCGTTGAAGATGAGCAGCCCGCGCGAGGTGTCCACCGCGTAGACAAACCCGTCGCCCGGGACGCGCATCCCCATGACGCCCTCGTAGACGACGCCCAGCCGCTTCGGGTCGGTCTCACGGTAGGCGTTGAACCAGGCAATCTCCTTGGGGAGCGTGGGGTTGGCCACGTCGAACACGCGCACGCCTTCCTGGTACCAGGCGACGTACAGCTTCGTGCCCTTCAGGATCATGTTGTGGATGGAGGTGGTGGGACGCAGCCGGTGCTCGCCGATGAGCTGGATGTTCGCCGGGTCGGTGACATCCAGCACGCGAAGGTGCGCGCCCTCCTGCTCACTGCCCTCGAACGCGATGGTGCGGCCCGCGAAGGTCCCCACCGCGCTGGCATGGCTGTACTGCCGGTTGTAGTGGTACTTGCCCAGCTCCTTGACCTGCATCGGGTCGCTCGGGTCGGTGACCAGGAAGCCGATGTCCGTGTGGTTGATGTAGAGGCGGCCCTCGTAGGCGAAGGAGTCGTGCGGATAGCTGGTGACGAACTCCTCGGACGAGAAGACGACGCGGTTGAGCAGGACGGGGTCTCGCGGGGACGTGATGTCGAAGATGAGCGTCTGCGCGGGCCGCAGCGCCATGGCGTAGAGCCGGTTGCCATCCACGAACAGGGTGTGGACATTCGGGGGCGCGCCGCTGGGCACGCTGCGGAGGTAGGTCGGATCCCCCGGGTTTGAAATGTCATACAGGATGACGCCGGAAGCCTTGGTGGCGACGTAGAGGACGTCGTCCTTGGCCCACGCGGCGTTCCAGTACCCGTCGCCCGGCAGGGAGATGACCTTCTTCAACACGGGGTGGTTGCGGTCGCTGACGTCGAAGACCGTCAGGCCTCCCGAGGGCATGTCCGGCTTGAGCTGGATGGACACCACGTAAGCATGGTTCTTCGTGACGTAGACATCCACCGGATGGCCAATCCCGACGACGGACTCGGAGACGAGGTTCAGGCCCCCGGAGGACTCGGCCTCACCGCGGCTCAAGACCAGGCGGTCCGCGTCGAACGTCCCCTTCTCCGTGAGCACGCCGTTGGTGCAGACCGCATAGCAGCCGGTGATGTGGTGGGGCTGGGGCACGTCACAGCCCGCCAGCGCGGTCTTGATGGCCACGCCCCGGGTCGTGGTGAAGACGCTCGTGAGGAGCATGCCCTGGTCATCGAACTGCTGCCGGGTGAAGCGATCGAAGTTCGAGGTTCCCGTGCCGCCCCCTTCCGGAAGCAGGAGGCCAGCTCCGCCCCAAGGGTACTCGCCGGTGTCCGGTCGCAGCTCGGTCTGGTAGATGCCGTGCCGTGACGCCGTGCGGAGCGCGCTCGGGTTGCATTGCGACAGGTTGAAGAGGGCCGGGGTGTCGCAGTCGATCTCGGTTCCCAGTGGCGGGGTGAACTCGCAAGGAGCGAAGACACCGCGGTCAATCCAATCGCTCTTCTCTTCGATGGGGGTGGAGGTGCCATCCCAGGCCACGACAGGGGGCGGGCCGGCATCCGGTGTCCCCCGGGTTTCAGCGCAGGCCGTCAGCACCAGGGAGCAGGCAAGCAGCCGCACCCCCAGACCACGAGGAAGAAAGGTCATCGATGGGCTCCCTTGCAGCGTTGTTCTCTGAATGGATAGGAGCCCCGCGCCGCCGCCGTGATGCATTCCGGTTCCAGGATTGTGTCCTGGCGAGGTGTCACCCGGGGGAGTATGAGCAATGCCATGAGCAACGAGCAGACGCCCGCCGAACCCGAAGTGATGGAGCCCACGTTCTGGCGGAAGAACGGCTGGACGGCCAAGGTCATCAAGAACGAGGACGACGACGGCTGGGCCGTGGAGATCCGCAAGCAGGGGATCCCCGAGCCCGTACTCATCAGCCCGTGGGTGATGGGCCGCGACAAGAAGAATCCCAAGCCCTTTGATGCGCCGGCGTTCGCGACCTTCGTGAAGACGGCCTCGGAGGTCCTGGATCGCTCCGCGCGACAGCACGATCAGGCCATGACCAAGAAGCTCTCCATCGCCTGGGAGGGCCTCTGGTACGAGGTCCGGCTCGAGATGGTGGCCGATGAGTATGACCCCCACGCGCTGCTGTCAGCCATCGACGACGCTGGCGCGACCGTCGCGAAGCATCGCGTGCCGGTGAACTTCAAGTTCACCCGGGACGTAGCAAACGCGTGGGTGCGCGGCGGCTTCAGCGAGCCCTGAGAACGCAATCCGGACGCAGGACGGCTTCGAGCTCGCCATCCTGCGTCCAGACTTGACCGACAGGGTTTCATCGTCACCCTGAGCTACGAGACTGGATGGGTTGGGGTTGCCTTTCCAGTGTCTCCATCATGTTTTGATCTTCTTGCAATGTCTGGGTTGCTGCCTCAGGCTGGAAGTCCACGAACACCCGATATCCTGGTTTCGAGGGGGGGTGTTGCAGAGGGGGAGTCTTCCATGCCGATGCGTCTCAACGTTGCTGCGCGGAACCTGTTTGACCTGGCCATTCCTGGCGGTGCCAGCCATGACCATCCGTCGTTCACGGTGGATCAAGCCCTCTCACGGCTGGACCAGATGGGGATCTTTCGAAACAACGTCCGCTACTACGATGCCGATCGGCAAGCCCACGCCGAGGTGGAGATCGTGGGGGGAAAGATCGTCCGCGCCAGGGATCGCCACATCTGGAGCAGTACCCGGGAGTTCCTCAATTACAATGGGCTTTTCGCGGTTGGAATGGACGGCCGGGTCCTTGTCACGCAGGACGAAGGGGCGAGGGGCGTGGGCGCGGCCACGAGGAAGAAGCACAGCAGCATGCTGGCAGGAGGCCAGGCGATGGCTGTCGGTTGCTTCTCGACGAACGCCCAGGGGTTCTTGACCTCCGTCGACAACAACTCCGGGCATTATGTGCCCAGTGCTCAATCACTGAACTGGTTCCTTGCGCAGTTGATCCAGCAAGGCCTCAACCAGATGAATCTGGCTGGGGTCCGTTACGTGTATTCGACCCAGTACGGTCCACAGAGTGTGGTGGTCAACCTGATCCGGTGGAATGCCCTTCAAACAGCGATGAGGTTCAATCAGCCGGCTCAGGTACTTACAGGCAATGGGCCGTTGAGTTTCAACCGGGTGGTAGGGCAGCGTGTGGTCGCCCCTCAAGGTGCGGCGCCCAGGCCGGGCAGGATTGTTAACTGCTGTTTCTCATGTTGCAAAATCGACCTGGAGGGGGAGTGACCGCGGTGGGGGCCCTTCAATTTCGTGCGGCGCCCCGGTGCAGGCTGCTGGAGGACGCGCAGCAGGCCGGCATCCGTCCGCGTGATGTCCGCCGGAGGGAAGCGCGCGTTCCCGCCTCCCCGGGCGAAGACCCGGATGTTCCGCGGGATGTCGCGGGGCTCGGGGGGCTATTGCAGTTGTATTGCGCTTTTGACGGGCAGGCTGGGATATAGCATCGGCCTGTGAACAAGCACTCCAGCACGAAGGTATTCGTCATCATCAGTGCCACGGTCGCCCTTGGCATTGGCGTGGGCGTGGTGAGCATCGGCCTCAAGGAGGGGGGCTTCCTGACGACCTCGGACGTGGGCGGACTCCCTGAGCTGGCCCAGGTCCAGGAGCAGCTCCGGCCGCTCGAGGCCTGTTCGCTCTCCTACCGACTGCGTGACAAACGAGGCCATCGCAAGCACCCGGACTCGGTCTTCATCCAGCCGTGCACGCGGGGTGAGTACATCAGCGTCGTCATTGACGTCCCGACGACCTGGGCATCCAGGGGAGTCGGCTTCGAGATGACCCGTGGCTCCATGACGGAGCCATGGGAGATCCTGGTCGAGAAGAAGGAGGTTCCCTTCCCCGACCTCAAGGAGGCCCTCGAGCACTTCGCCCCCCTCATCGTCGCGAGCTACCCCGAGAGGCTTCGTGAGCGACGCGGGGGCGCGAGTGAGATGGAACGCCAGCTGAACGAGCAGCGGCGCATGGAGCAGGAGCGCAAGGAGCGCGCGAAGGACTCGTATCCGCAGTGATGCTCGGTGTGCACGGGTGACTCCGGTGGTGTCGGCCCACGGATCGAAAGATTCGCCGATGCCATCCGAAGCCGCGCTCTTCCGGGGGCGGTGCGGGCTGACTACCGTCGGTTGCATGGACAACGTGGCGACGATGACGGAGAGGCTGCTGGCGGACGCGGGACTCCGGGCGGGAATGCGGGTGCTCGATGTCGGCTGTGGAAGGGGCGACGTGACCTTCATGGCCGCGAGCCAGGTGGGCGCGCAGGGACAGGTCGTGGGCGTGGACCGCGATGCCGGGGCGATTGAACAGGCCCGCGTGAGGGCTCGGGAACAGGGCCTGTCGAACGTCTCGTTCGTGGAGGGAGACCTCCATGCGCTTCCGCGGGAGCAGGGCCTGTTCGACGCGGTCGTGGGACGGCGGGTGCTCATGTACCAGGCGGACGCCGTCGACGCCGTGCGGAGTCTCGCGAGGGCCGTGAAGCCCGGGGGGCTGGTGGTCTTCCAGGAGCACGACTCGACGGTGGGCCCGGTGAGCCTCAGGCCCTTGCCGCTTCACGCGCAGGTGCGTGAGTGGATCTGGCGCACGGTGGAGCGCGAAGGCGCGAACGTCCACATGGGCTTCGACCTGGCGTCGGTCTTCACGCAGGCGGGACTCACGGTCGAACAGGTCCGGGCGGTGGCCGTCGTGCAGACGCCGACCCAGGCGCATCCCACGGGCGCCATCGTCCGCGCGATGATTCCCCGAATCGTGAAGCACGGAGTCGCGACGGAGGCGGAGCTCGATGTGGACACGCTCGAGCAGCGGCTCACGGAGGAGCGCGTGAAGGCGGGTGCGACCTACATCGGGGAGCTGGCCTTCGGAGCCTGGGCGAGAGTGCCCGGGTAGGCTGGGGCCCCTGGAAGTCCACTGCGTCTGTATGCTCGGGGGATGTCCCTGTCATTCCTGGTGTTGATGCTGATCGCAGTGGTCATGGGAGCCCTGATCGGCTTCTGGTTGCGCTCCTCCCATCGTGAGCAGCCAGCGGAGCCGCCCAGCCCTCTGTCTCCGGCGGAGGGGCAGCAGAGCCTCGCGGAGTTGATCGAGTCCGGGCAGATGATCAACGCCATCAAGCTCTACCGGCAGCTTCATGGCTGCGGCCTGAAAGAGGCGAAGGATGCCGTGGAGGCGATGCGCGATGGCCGGGCGCGCATGGAGTCCCTGGAACCCAGTGGGTTGTCCGGCCCGGAAGTGAATGACGCCATCGAGCGCGCCGTTCGAAGCAACAACCTCATCCAGGCCATCAAGCTCTACCGCGACCAGCACGGCGTGGGCCTGAAGGAAGCCAAGGACGCGGTGGAAGCGATGCGAGCCGACCTGCTCCGGCGGGGATGATTTGTCCATTCTCGCCTATACTTCGGCGCCGCATCCGTCGCCCCCATCCTGATGGAGGTTCGATGCCGTTCACGCCCGTTCCCGCGACCTATCCCATCCAATACACCTGGACCAACGGTCCAACCGCCGCGCTCAACAACCGCATCACGGCGGTCCGCGGCGTCGCCACGGGAGGGGGTGGTGAGCGACGCAGGTTGCAGGAGCCGAGAGTCAGGCGATGCGCAACGCGGAGGCGGGCCGCGCCCTCTTTCAAGGTCAGACCGCGGGCAACATGGGCTCCGTCCAGCTTGGAACGACGGAGAGGCTGTCGGATCAGATTGTCAGCGACCTGGCCTGGAGGGAGGCCACCACGGCACGTGGGGCGCTGCCGGGGGTGGCATTGGCTCATCCCGCGGCGGCTCCGAAGCCCAGTCCCCACGCAGCCCATTTCCGGTGCCCGGTCTGTGGCGACACGCAGGCAATGAAAGCCAGGTACCGGCTCCACCGGATTTTCAGCCGGCATTGAGCCGGTGTGCGGGCGGTCCGAGCTTCACGCGCGAACGGCTTCACCGTCTTCTTCGTGGGAGGAATCTCCCACATCCAAGGAGCGATGACCGTGAGCGGCGACGACAAGCAGAAGCAGTATCCCTTCTTCTGGGGCATCTACTACGGCCTCGCGAGCAAGCCTCCCCAGCTGTTCGTCGGTGGGCTTCGCACGCTCGGGCAGCTGGGCCTGCAGGGTCCGCAGCAACAGCAGGTGATCCAGTACCACAACCTGCTCACGGCCCGGGCGATCCGGGCGGGGCTCCGGTACGCCGCGGGGCTGAAGGTCGATCCGGCGACCGTCGCGACCCTCTGGAAAGCACTGCCTCCCGAGGCTCAGCAGAACACCCTCGACTGGGGACAGCAGCAGGTGGGGCAGTTCATCGGCGGCTCGGCGTTCAGCTGGGTCCTCGGCAAGGGGCTCGTGAAGTACCTGCCCAAGAAGATCGTCACCCCCGCGCTGTTCTTCCTCAGCTGCCAGGGCGCGATGGGGCTCTTCTGGAAGGATGGCTGGGACAAGGGGCCTCCGCCGCCTCC
>NZ_RAWR01000113.1:0-32856 GCF_003986945.1 Corallococcus sp. AB018
GCGCTGGTGGACGGCGGCACGCTGCGCGACTGGACGAAGGCGAAGCCCCGGTCGTGGCAGGAGCTGTTGGACAAGTACCTGGCGGCGGGGCGGGGCCTGGAGGCGGCGCATACGGCGGGGCTGGTGCACCGGGACTTCAAGCCGGCCAACGTGCTGGTGGGCAAGGACGGGCGCGTCTACGTCACGGACTTCGGGCTGGCGCGGCCCATGGGCGAGGCGGAGGACGACGACGAGGACGGCGAGCGCACGCGGCCGGTGGGGGACGACTCGCCGTTGAACTCGCAGCTGACGCAGGCGGGCCTGGTGATGGGCACGCCCGCGTACATGTCCCCGGAGCAGTTCCGGGGTGAGCTGCTGGACTCGCGGTCGGATCAATTCAGCTTCTGCGCGGCGCTGTACCGCGCGCTGTATGGCATCCGCCCGTTCGACCCGGACGAGCTGTCGCGGGTGGCGTCCCAGCTGCGGCCCCAGGGGGGCGCGGATGACGAGCACGGCGTGACGGGCGCCGCGGCGGTGCAGGTGCTGCCGCCGTCGCCCATCCTGGAGCCGCCGCGCGAATCGAAGGTGCCGGCGTGGGTGCGCCGCGCGCTGATGAAGGGACTGTCGCTGGAGCCTCGCGACCGGTTCCGCTCCATGGCGGAGCTGCTGACGGTGCTGGGCCAGCGGGAGCGGCGCGCCCTGCTCCAGCGCCGCGCGGGAGCGGCGGTGGCGGCCACGGTGGTGCTGGGCGTGGCGGGCGGGGTGGCGTGGTCGCGCTCCCAGGTGTGCGAGGGAGCGCCGGACCTGGTGGCGGAGCGCTGGGGACCGGACGCGCGCGAGAAGGTGATGCAGTCGTTCCTCTCGACGAAGAGCCCGGTGGCGCAGGACATGGCGCGCCGGGTGGGCGTGGTGCTGGACGGCTACGGCGCGGAGTGGGCGAAGCAGCACACGGCGGCGTGCGAGGACACGCGCGTGCGCGAGGTGCAGACGGAAGAGCTGCTGTCCCAGCGCTTCGTGTGCCTGGAGCGGCGGCGCAAGGACCTGGGCGCGCTGGTGGCCACGTTGCAGACGGCGGACGTGGCGCTGGTGGACAAGTCGCTGGACGCGGCGTACTCGCTGCCCTCGCCGGGCGACTGCGCGGACGTGGAGTCGCTGACGGAGCTACAGCCCCGTCCGGCGGATCCCGCGAGGCGCGCGGAGCTGGATGCGCTGGAGGGGACGTTGGCGGAGGTGAAGGCCCGCGTGGACCTGAGCCGGATGCCCAAGGCGCTGGAGATGGCGAAGGCCGCGGAAGCGCGCGTCATGGCCACGGACTACCTGCCGTTGATGGCGGAGCTGAGGTTCCACCTGGGCTGGGCGCAGGCGGTGCTGGGCGAAAAGGCCGCGGGCGGAGCGGTGCTGGAGCAGGCCGTCTACGACGCGGAGGCCGGCAGGGCGGACCGGCTCGCGGTGTCGGTGATGAACAAGCTGCTTTATGTGGACGGCGAGCAGGAGCAGTTCGTGCTCGCGCAGCGCTGGGGCCGGTTGGGCGAGGCGACGCTCAAGCGCGTGGGCGGCGACGCGGTGCTGGAGAGCGACCTGAAGGTGAACGCGGCCAACCTCGCGCTGATGCAGGACCACCCGGACGACGCGCTGAAGCTGCTGGAGCAGGCGTCGGGGCTCCTGGCGAAGGCGCTGCCGGAGGGGCACCCCAAGCGGGCGCGGGTGGCGTTCACGCTGGGGCGCACGCTGCTGGAGACAGGCAAGAGCGCGCAGGCGGTGACGGTGCTGAAGGACGCGCTTGCCCAGACGGAGAAGGCGGTGGGGCCCGTGCACCTGGACACGGCGCGCCGGCATCAGGCGCTGTCCATGGCGCTGCGCGAA
Source organism: Corallococcus sp. AB018 (assembly GCF_003986945.1). NCBI lineage: Bacteria > Pseudomonadati > Myxococcota > Myxococcia > Myxococcales > Myxococcaceae > Corallococcus > Corallococcus sp. AB018. The sequence continues at coordinate 1,843 of NZ_RAWR01000113.1, forward strand.
CAGCGGGACTTCACCGGGGCGCTGGAGCACGCGCGGGTGTCGGTGTCGCTGCACCGCACGCTCCTGGGGAACGAGAGCGTGAAGCTGGCGGAGGCGCTGGACGAGGAGGGGATGAGCCTGCTCGCGCTCAAGCGCTACCCGGACGCGCTGCGGGACTACGAGGAAGCGCTGAAGGTGAAGGAGGCGAAGCTGGGGGCAGAGGACGAGCTGGTCTACTACTCGCTGGACGGAGTGGGGCAGGCGCAGCTGGGCCTGGGCCGCACGCGCGACGCGATTGCCTCGCTGAAGCAGGCGCTGTCCTTCAAGGACGTGCAGGAGGACTCGCTGGGCGAGTCCGGCTTCGCGCTGGCGCAGGCGCTGTGGACAGAGGGCGAGGAGTCGGAGGCGCGCGACGCGGCGTCACAGGCGCTCGCGCGCTTCAGGTCCGCGGGGCGCACGGCGCAGTCGAAGGAGGTCGAGGCGTGGCTCTCCGCTCGGCCCGCGCCGGTGGTGAAGGCGAAGGCGGTGCCCGTGTCCGCCGGGCGCGGTGGTAAGCGCAGGCGGTAGGCTCGGCTGCTCCGGTGTGGCGCGCTGCTGCCTGCGTCCGCCACATGCGACACGCGTGGGCTGTAGGCCTGACCGCGCCGGTGTGTCTCGGGGCGGTGCCTGTGTCCGCAACAAGCGACACACGGGCGGTAGGCCTGGCCGCTCCGGTGTGGCGCGCTGCTGCCTGCGTCCGTCCCGCGCGCCACGCGCGTGCGTGCTTCAAGCCACCGGAGCCGTCAGCACTCCGGCAGGCCGACGCTGAGGTTCGCGACCTCCAGGACGTTGACCGCGAGGCCGCCGCGCGCGGTCTCCTTGTACTTGTCCTTCATGTCGCGGCCGGTGTCGCGCATCGTCTTGATGACCTTGTCCAGGCTGACGAAGTGCTTCCCGTCACCGGACAGCGCCATGCGCACCGCGTTGATGGCCTTCACGGACGCCATCGCGTTGCGCTCGATGCAGGGCACCTGCACCAGTCCGCCAATCGGGTCGCAGGTGAGCCCCAGGTTGTGCTCCATGGCGATCTCCGCCGCGTTCTCCACCTGCAACGGCGTGCCGCCCAGCACCTCCGCGAGCCCTCCCGCCGCCATGGAGCACGCGCTGCCCACCTCACCCTGGCAGCCCACCTCCGCGCCGCTGATGGAGGCGTTCTCCTTGTAGAGCGAGCCAATGGCCCCCGCCGTGAGGAGGAAGCGCACCACGCCGTCCGCGTTCGCTCCCGGCACGAAGCGCCAGTAGTAGTGCAGCACCGCCGGGATGATGCCCGCCGCGCCGTTGGTGGGCGCGGTGACGACGCGCCCGCCCGCCGCGTTCTCCTCGTTCACCGCGAGCGCGTACAGGTTCACCCAGTCCAGCACCGTCAACGGATTGGTGAGCCCGGCTTCCGGCCGGCTGATGAGCCGCTGGTACATCGCCGCCGCGCGCCGCTCCACCTTCAACCCGCCGGGAAGGATGCCCCCCGTGGTGTACCCGCGCGTCACGCACGCCTGCATCACCGTCCAGATGCGCAGGAGCCCCGCCCGGATGTCCTCCTCGCTCCGCGACGTCAGTTCGTTGCGCAGCATCACCGTGCTGATGGGCTGCTTCTCCCGCTCGCAGTGCTTGAGCAGCTCCTCCGCGGACTTGAAGGGCAGCGGCACCGACGCGCTCTCCGCGCGCAGCGGATCCGCGCCCGTCGCAGCCTGCTCGTCCACCACGAAGCCGCCGCCCACCGAGTAGTAGATGCGGCAGGCCAGCGTCTCCCCGCCCTCGCTGAACGCGGTGAAGCGCATGCCGTTGGGGTGGTAGGGCAGCACCTTGCGCTTGTGCATCACCAGGTGCTCGCCGTCGCGGAAGGGGAGCACCAGCCGCTGGAGCAGCGACACGCGCCCCTCCGTGCGCCAGTGCGCGACGATGGCCGGCACCTTCTCCACGTCCACGTCCTCGGGCGTGTCGCCGCGCAGGCCCAGCAACACCGCCTTGTCGCTGCCGTGTCCCTTGCCCGTCGCGCCCAGCGAGCCGAACAGCTCCACCTTGAGCCGCGTCACGCGCTCCAGGAGCCCCGCGTCCGACAGCCCCACCACGAACGTGCGGGCCGCGCGCATGGGCCCCACCGTGTGCGAGCTGGAGGGTCCAATTCCAATCTTGAAGAGGTCGAAGACGCTGACAGGCATGGCGCTTCCCACCATGCCACGTTCATCGCGCGCCGCCTGTGACACCCCACTCACGACGCGCTGCATGCATCCACTTCAAGTCATGCAGGCTGAAAGACAACACGTCCCGCGTGCGCCCGCTCCTCCGGGCGTAGGGGAAGTTGCCATGCCAAGCATGACGCGAGCGGGCTAACCGGCGGCGGGCTGCGGGCCCGTGGCGGGCTGGGGCGGCGAGGCGGGCGTCTTCGGACGGAAGGCGAGCAGGCGCAGGCCGTTGAAGACGACGAGCAGCGTGCTGCCCTCGTGGAGCACCACGGCCTGGCTGATGCGCGTGAGGCCCAGCACGGCGGCCACGACGAGCACCGCGCTCACACCCAGCGCGATGACCAGGTTCTGCTTCATCACCGCCGTGGCGCGCTTGGACAGCTCCAGCGCGAAGGGCAGCTTCGCCAGGTCGTCGCTCATCAGCACCACGTCCGCCGTCTCCAGCGCCGCGTCGCTGCCGGCGCCGCCCATGGCCACGCCCACCGCGGCGGCGGCGAGCGCGGGCGCGTCGTTGACGCCGTCGCCCACCATGGCCACCGGGTACGTGCGGCCCAGTTCTTTCACCGCCGTCACCTTGTCCACGGGCATCAGCGGCGCCTTCGCCTCGTCCAGGCCCACCTGCTGCGCGATGGAGCGCGCCACGAGCGCGTTGTCGCCGGACAGCATCACCGTGCGCTCGATGCCGCCTGCCTTCAGCGCCTGCACCACCTGCCGGGCGCCGCCGCGCAGCGTGTCCGCCACGCCCAGCACGCCCAGGTAGCGGCCCGCGCGGCGCACCACCATCGTCGTCTGGCCCGCCTCCTCCAGCCGCGCCACCTCGGAGGAGACCTCCGCGGGAATCGCCTCGCCCGCGAAGAGGGCCGTGCTGCCCACCTCCACCGCGTCATCGCCCACCTTCGCGCGGATGCCCTGGCCGTGGATGGCCTCCAGGTCGCGGCCCACGGGCACGGCGACGCGAGCCTCGGCGGCGGCGTCCACCACCGCCTTGGCCAGCGGGTGCGCGGACAGCGCCTCCACGCCCGCGGCGGTGCCCAGCAGCTCCTCGCGCGTCACGCCCGGCGCGGCCCACGTGGTGAGCAGCCGGGGGCGGCCCACGGTGAGGGTCCCCGTCTTGTCGAAGGCGATGGCGCGGATGCCGCTCAAGAGCTCCAGGTAGATGCCGCCCTTGATGAGCACGCCGCCGCGCGCGGCCGCCGCCACCGCGGAGAGCACGGCGGACGGCGTGGAGATGGCGAGCGCGCACGGCGACGCGGCCACCAGCAGCCCCACCGCGCGCAGCACCGCTTCCTTCATCGGCGTACCCAGCAGCACCAGCACCACCGGGAACACCACCGCGGACGCCATCACGAGCGGCGCCACGGTGCGCTCCAGCCGCTGGGCGAAGCGCTGCCGCTTGCCCTTCTGCGCCTCCGCCTGCGCCACCATGTCCACCACGCGCGCCAGCACGGACTCCGACGACAGGCGCGTCACCTCCACCTCCAGCGCCGCCTCGCAGTTGATGGTGCCGGAGAACACCTCGTCGCCCGGCTTGCGCGCCACCGGCATGGACTCGCCGGTGATGGCCGCCTGGTCCAGGGAGCTCTTGCCTTCGAGGATGACGCCGTCCAGCGGGACGCGGTCGCCCGGGCGCACGACGATGCGCTCACCGCGCTTCACGTCCGCCACCGGCACCTCCACCACCTCCGAGCCCCGGCGCACGCGCGCCACCTCCGGGCGCAGCTGGCCCAGCGCTTCGATGGAGCGGCGCGCCTTCTCCATGGCCCGGTGCTCCAGCGCGTGGCCCGCGCTGAAGAGGAAGAGCAGGAACGCGCCCTCGAACCAGGCGCCGAGCACCGCCGCGCCCAGCGCCGCCACCACCATCATCGTTTCGATGTCGATGCGCAGCTGCGCGATGGACCGCACCGAGCCGCGGATGGCGAAGAAGCCGCCGCTCGCCATGGACAGCGCCCAGAGCACCGTGGCCACCAGCGGCGGCGCCAGCGCGAAGTGCTCCACCACGAAGCCCGCCGCCAGCAGCACGCCGGAGACGACCACCAGGGGCAGCTCCAAGAGCGGCGCCAGACCGCCACCGTGCGCGTGGTGCGAACAGGCGTGGCCCGCCATGGGCACTTCCAGCCCGTACCCGAGCGCCTTCACCCGGGCCTCCACGTCCGGGAGCTTCAGCTCCGCCTTGTCGTATTCGATGACCAGTCGCTCGCTGGCGTACGCGACGCTGGCGGTGAGCACGCCCTTCATCTTGGAGACCGCGTGCTCGATGACCTGGGCCGCGTCCGCGGAGTCCATTCCGCGCACGAACCAGGTGTGATGCAGGTAGCGCGCGGCCACCTGCGCGCCCGTCTTCTGCGCGAGCGCGACCAGCTTCGACACACTCACCAGCGACGGCTGGTAGTGGATGCACACCTCCGCGTGGCCCGCGTCGCGGCGCAGGTGCACGTCGATGATGCCGTGCTGCGACTCCAGGGCCGCCTCCAGCCGCGCGAAGCGGCCCTGGTCGTCCGTCTCTCCCGGCAGCGTGCCCTCCAAATCCAACTGGAGCGCCGAGCCGCCTCCTTCCGCCGGACGGTGGGCCGGCGGACGGATGACGCGCTGGGAGTGGGCATGCCCGTGGTGGTCATGCCCGTGGTCATGGTCATGGGAGCAGGAGGCACTGTGCACGTGGGTCTTGCCGTCCACCTCGTCGTGATCGTGATGATCATGACCCTGGTGGTCGTGGCCTTCATGGCCATGGTCGTGGTTGCACCCCGGGCCGTGGACGTGGCGCTGCACGGCGTTTCCGCCGGGCTGTGCCTCCTTGAGGCCCTTGATGTTCAACGAGCCGAACCGCGCACCGCTCTTCTTCTGCTCCGACATGGCTTGGGTCTTCCTGTCGCCCTAGTGGCGGTGTCCGCGGCGTGAGTGCGAGGACGCGGCGGCCGGAGGCGTTGCCGCCTGGGGCTTTTCGTCCTCATCCTCGTCGTGGTGGTCCTCGTCCTCGTGCTCCTCGGGGACGGGCTGGTCGAAGCGCTGGCCGGCGACCTCCAACGTGAAGCGCTTGCACGTCGGGGGAATGTCGAACTCCAGCACCGCGGGCAGGCGGCCCTCGTACGTCTTCAGTACCTGGCCCTGCTCGTCGTAGACGGTGCCGCCAGCGGCGACGGTCATGGTCTCGTCCACCAGCACGGCCACGAGCTCCGCCATCTCCTCCATGCGGTCCGCGTGGCGGTGGCACCAGAGGTGTCCCACGCCCGGATAGGTCGTATGGGAGATCTCCTCCATCTGCTCCTCGTCCACGTGCTCGCCCACGCCCATGAAGACGAAGTTGATGCGCGGCAGGCGGCCGGAGGCGATCTCCTTGGCCACCTGCGTGGCGTAGGCCGTCACGTCATGGGCGTCGTTGATCTGCGAGTCCGTGATGATGACCGCCAGGCCCCGCTTGGCGCCTTCGCCCACCTGCTGCTTGATGTGCGCCACGAAGTCGCGCAGCACCGGCAGCATCACCGTGGCCTTGCCGTAGGACTTGGGCCCGGGGAAGCGGTAGCCCTTGGCCTGCGGGCCCGTGAGGTCGCCCACCATTTCCAACTGGGTGCCGTCGCCGCAGGCCCAGTAGGTGACGCGCACCTTGCCGTCCCGGTCCTTGTTGGCCAGGTACTCCAGCATCCACTGCATCTGCGGCTCGACCTGGTTCTTCACCGGGGCGAGCTTCGCCAGGATGCCGCGCGGCCCGTACGCGTTCTCCATGCTCGCGGAGCCGTCCATGTAGAGGGCCACGTCCAGGCCCTCCACGGTGGGGTCGTGCAGCAGCGTCGCGACGACCTTGTTGCCCATCCGGTGGACGTCGGAGAAGGGGCGGTTGATGACTTCGTGGCCGGCCATCAGTGGTGGTCCTCGTCTTCGTCCTCGTCGTGGTGCTCTTCGTCGGGGAGCGGCTGGGTGTAGCGCTGGCCGTTCACCTCCAGCGTGAAGCTCTTGGCCTCCTCCGGCACGTCGAACTCCAGCACCGCGGGCAGGCGGCCCTCGTACGTCTTCAGCACCGTGCCCTTGTCGTCGTAGATGGTGCCGCCGGCGGCGACCGTCATGGTCTCGTCCACCAGCACGGCGACCAGCTCCGCGACCTGGGTGATCTCCTTCGCGATGCGGTGGCACCAGAGGTGGCCCACGCCCGGGTACTCCGCGTGAGCGATGTGCTCCAGCTGCTCCTCGTCGATGTCGTCGCCCACGCCCACCAGCACGAAGTTGATGCGCGGCAGGCGCCCGGAGGCGATCTTCTTCGCCACCTCCGCGGAGAACTTCTCCACCGCTTCGGCGTCGTGGAGGCGGCCGTCGGTGACGATGATGGCGCAGCCGCGCTTGGCGCCCACCTTCACCTGCTCCTCCAGGTACTTCACGTAGTCGCGAAGCGCGGGCTCCAGGTACGTGTAGCCGCCCAGCTGCTTCGCGCCGGGGAACTTGTACTGCTTCACGTCGGTGCCCTTGAGCTCACCCACGGGCTCCACCTGGCGGCCGCTGGTGCCACAGGCCCAGTAGGCCACGCGGAGCAGACCGTTGCGGTCCTTGGTGGCCAGATACTCCAGCATCCACCGGACCTGCGGCTCCACGTCGTTGGAGGCCTCCTTCATCGGGGCTCCGCGCAGCCACTCCAGGAAGGTGCGCTGCTGCGTCTTGTAGGCGTACTCCTCGCGCATGCTGCCGGAAGCGTCCATGTAGATGGCCATGTCCAGGCCCTCCACCGTGGGGTCGTGCAGCAGCACCGCGCGCACGCGGTCTCCTTCACGGTGCAGGTCCGAAAACGGCTCGATCGGCTTCTCGTGTCCCATGGTCTGCCTTTCTGGAGGGTGAAAACGCTATCGCCCGGTGTGCGAGCACCGCAAACGGACGGGGTCAGTCATCGAAGTCGCTCATCCAGTCCGGTTTCTTGCCGGGCGGAGCGGGCGCCTTCTCTTGCTGCTTGGGCGCCGGACGGGCGGGCGCGGCCGGGGCCGGACCGAAGTCCGTCTGCCATGTGGCCGGGGATGAAGGCTTCGCGGGAGGCGGCCGGGGCGCGGGCTTCGGTTGCAGCTGCGTGAGGCGCGGCTTCGCGCCGCCGGGCTTGCCATGCGCGCCGATGAAGTCCTGCATCCAATCGCTGGAGCGCACCGGCGGCGTGGGCAGGCGCGGCGGGATGGCCGCGGGCGGCGTGGGCGCGCGAGGCACCGTGGGGCGCATCACCGGCGTGCCCGGAGAAAGCGTGCCCGCGGACACATGGGCGCGCAGCGTGCGCTCCGTCTCCGTGGGCCAGCCGGGCAGGAGCGGCAGCACGCGGCGCGCGAGCTCCAGGAACTCGGGAGGCGGCGCTTCACGGGGCACGCGCACGGTCTCGTCCTGGAGCCAGCCGGCGAGCTTCCCCACCAGCCCGCCCTTCGTGGGGCGCGGCGTGGCGATGTCGCCCTTCACCTCGTAGCCGCGCAGCTCCAGGTCCGCGATGGCCATCGCGCGGCTCGGCACGGGCAGCTCCAGCGAGGCGATGGCCTGGGGCCCCTGGTTCGTGTGCGCGTCGTCCTGGAGCTGGGTGAGCACCGCGTGCAGCATGCTCGCGACCTGCGTGCCGTTGGCGGCGTGGTGGGCCTGCAACTCCGCGGGCACCGCCGGGTAGGTGAGGACGAGCCCTCGCCCCTGCGCCAATTGATCCGCGCGGTCGCCCGGCAACAGCGCGTGGTAGGCGCGGGGCGCGTCGCGGCTCTCCGCGTCCTTCACGTAGTGGAAGGCGTCCTGCGCGCCATGCGCGAAGCCCGCGAGCACGTCGCCCCGGGTGACGGTGAGCTGCCCGTTCACGCGCGTGACGGCGCTGCCCGGCCACGGGCCCGTGAGCGTGCCGTAGAGGTAGACGGGGTCGTTGAATCCCTCTGTGTTGGAGGGGTGCTCCACTACCTCCGGGGAGAAGAAGAACAGCTCCGTCGCGGCCAGGCGGCGCGGAGGTTTGCCGGAGGCGACCTCGTGGTGCGCGAGCTGCGTCTGCACGGACGCGGGCAGCCGCGCGCGCTCGCTGCCGGGGATGAGCTGGAGCTGGCCCACGACGTCGGTGCAGACGAGCCACTCGGCTTCGCCCAGGTACGCGGGCTCCAGCCGGAAGGCGTCCAGGACGTGGACGACCTCCGAGGCATCGCACGGCACGGGTTCGACCGGGCTGGCGGCGTGGGGAACGAAGTAGCGGGGCGTGCTCACGGAGGCCGCGACAGGCTGGCGCAAGCCGCTGGGGCAATCAAGTGTCGGGGCGGCATCCCCGGGTCCGCGCAACGGCGTGGATTCCATCGTTCGTTCCACGCCCCTTAAGGGAACGGGGCGTGGAGCGAAAGTGGGAGCAGGGCCTCAGGAGGGCTCGATGAAGTTGAGCCGGTAGCCGTCCGGGTCCGTGACGACGATTTCGCGGGTGTACCAGGGCTGCACCGTGGGGCCCTCCACGTGCGCGCCCAGCGCCGCCGCCTTCGCGGCCACCGCGTCCACGCCTTCCGAGCCCGCGCGGAAGCCCACGAGCACGCCCATGCCCTTGCGTCCCTCCAGCTTCAGGTTTGGAGGAGGGCTCACGAGATACACGTCCGACTCGCCACCCCACTGGAGGCGGAGGATGGGAGGTTCCGACGCGATGCGTTCGAAGCCGAGGCCTTCATAGAAGCTCACGGAGGCCTGAGCATCCGTCACCAGCAGCTTCACGAACGACCGCATTGTCTGGGGCTTGTCCATGGGCGCGGCAGTCTGCCCGGAGCGATGGACGGGCGCCACGCACACGAGGGCCATTATCAGGCCCGGGATGGAAGTGACGTATCGTCGGGCGCGGATCCGGGTGGGACCGGGCCGAAGCGGCAAGGGGACGGTTTCATGGGTGACGTGACACGGACGCGGCAGGGCTCTGGGGCCGTCGCCTATGACGACGTCAACGAGCTCATCGCCACCGCCACCCGGCTGATGCAGAAGGACGCCGCGCCGGAGACGCTCACTCCGGACGACCTGCGGCGCATCGGCGATGAGCTGGACATCCCCGCGCGCTACGTGGACCAGGCGCTGGAGGCGCTGGCCCGCCGCCGAGAGGAACAGGCCCGCGAGGCCCAGGCCCGTGAGCGGCTGTCGCGTCTGCGCCGCGCGAGGCTCAAGCAGGGCGCGTGGGCGGGAGTGGCGCTCGCGGGCGTGCTGGCCGTGTCGGGGCTCGTCGTTCGCAATGGGCTCACCACCACGCTGGCGGAGGTGGCCCAGAAGCGGTCCCAGGTGCGCAACGTGGTGGAGCGCCGTGAGACCCTGCATGCGCGCTTGGATCAGCTCACGCCCGGTCTGAACCGCGACGCGGAGGTGGCGGGCGCGGACAACCGCGTGGCGGTGGAGCAGCGCCGCTATGACGAGCGCGCCGCTGCGTACAACGCCTCCGCTGCTTCCTTCCCCACGAGCTGGGTGGTCCGCCTGAGCGGGCTGCCCCCTTCGCTGCCGTTGTCCTCGGAGGTGTCCTCATGGTGAAGACCGTCCTCCTGACGTTGCTGTTGCCCGTGCTGGCGCTGGCGGAGGTGCCGTCCATCACGAGGCCGGTGACGGATCCCCAGCACCTCTTGACCGCGCAGCAGACAGAAGTCGTCTCCAAGGCCCTGGTGGACCTGCGCGCCGCGAAGCAGGTGCAGATGGCGGTGCTGCTGGTGGACACCACGGAGGGCCAGCCCATCGAGGACTACGCGCAGGCCGCCTTCCGCCAGTGGAAGGGCGGTGTGGCGGGACAGAACAATGGCCTGCTGCTCGTCATCGCGCGCGCGGACCGCCGCTCCCGGATGGAGGTGGGCTACGGACTGGAGGCATCGCTGACGGATGGTGAGGCGACGGCCTTGCTGCACGCGCAGGGACCGTACTTGCGCGAGGGCCGGTTCGAACCGGCGCTGCTCGCCATCATCGCGGGCGTGGATGCGCAGGTGTCCGCCGGAGAGTTCTCGGGTGCCAGCGCCACGACACCGCCCTGGACCTCGGCGGAGTCGGCCTGGTTCCTCGTGGCGCTGTTCATCACGGCGTGCGTGATGGCGCGGCTGCTGCTCCAGGTCCAGGCCTCAGGCTTCCGGGGGCGGAGAGGGCTCACGATGGCGGCGCTGCTGGGCGTGCTGCCGGCAGCCGCGCTCGTCTCCGTCGGGTGGTCCGGGCCCAGGTCCCCGCTGTTCATCCTCGTCGCGTATGGCGTGCTGATGGGGGTGTTCTTCTGGGGATGGAGGCTGTTCCAGCGGTACACGACATCGTTTTGGGGACTGGGGCTGCTCTTCGCGCCCCTGTTGATCCTCGTCAACAGCTGGTTGAAGAATGCCCCCCTCCTCGATCTGGCGGACTTCCTCCGCTGGCTGGTGTTCGGCTCCCTCTTCGCGTTTCCCGTGGCCGTGATGGTCGGTGCGCTGGGCATCCTTCTCTTCCGGAGGGTGTGGTACCCGGAAAGCCGCGGGACCTGGGGCGCCTCCGGTTCGGGCGGCGGTACCGCGTCGTCGGACTGGAGCGGCGGCGTCGGGTCTTCGAGCTACGACTCCTCGTCCAGCTACGACTCCTCGTCGTCCTCCAGCAGTGACTCGTCCAGTTCGTCCTCGGACTGGGGCGGCGGCGGCGGCGACTCTGGCGGCGGCGGCGGCAGCGACTCCTGGTAGCCCCTGGCTGCCCGCCTGCCCACCAGCCGGGCGCCATCTTCACGTTGGGTCAACCCAGAACGGCATGTGGAGGCCCGTCGCCTGCCTGGAGGGTGCTCCCTACCTTGGGGGCATGAGGCCTGCGCGCAAGGGACTCCCGGTCTACGTACCGCCCCGGACGGTGTGGTCGGTCGGGGCCCAGGTGGTGTTGCTCGTGTTGCTGGGCACGGCGATGCAGAGCCTGGGGCCCGTGCTCACGCTGCTGGCGGCGGCGCTGCTGCTGGGACTGGCGGCGGAGCCCGTCGTGCGCCGGCTGCAGTCGTGGGGCCTGCGCCGGGGGATGGGCGTGGCGCTCATCGCGCTGACGCTCTTGGGAATCATCGGCCTGCTCATCCTCACGCTGGTGCCGCTGCTCGTGGAGCAGCTCCAGCACCTGGTGGAGGCGGCGCCGGTCTTCCTCACGGAGCTGACCCAGGCCCCCTGGGTGCGGAAGCTGGATGAGCACTTCGGTGTGCTGTCGCATCCGCAGGACGCGTTCAACGTGGAGCCGGGCGTGTTGGCCAAGCCGCTCATCACCGTGCTGTCGTCCACGGTGCAGTTGCTGGGCGCGGGCATCACGGTGCTGGCGCTGGCCGTGTTCGGCCTGCTCTTCGGACACGACCTCTACGCGAGCATCCTGGGCTGGGTGCGCCCGCGCAGCCGTCCCCGTGTGCGCCGCGTGGTGGGCCGGATGCGCGAGGCGGTGGGCAACTACCTCGTCGGCACGCTGCTCATCGTCACGGTGGGCGGCGCCTTCACGGCCGGCATGTCGCTGGCGCTGGGGGTGCCGTACTTCCTGCCGCTCGGCCTGGTGGCGATGGTGTTGGGGCTCATTCCGTACATCGGCAGCGTCATCACCGCGCTGCTGGTGAGTGTGACGACGCTGGCGTCGGTGGGCTCGAAGCGGGCGATCCTCGCGCTGGCGCTGTTCATGATCTACCAACAGTTCGAGTCCCACCTGTTCAGCCCCCTGGTGCAGCGGCGCGCCATCAAGATGAACCCGCTGCTCATCTCACTGGTGGCGCTGGTGGGAGGCTCCGTCGCGGGGCTGCTGGGCGTCATCCTCGCGGTGCCGGCGGCGGCGGCGGGGCAGGTGTTGCTCACGGAGGTGCAGCGCGAGCGTCGCAAGACGTGGAAGCGCGAGAGTCGTCTGGCGGCGGCCCTGCCTTCCGGACTGGGGAACGCGGACGAGGCACTGTTGGCGGGTCCACTTGCTCCACCGCGAAGTGAAGCGCGGCGTGCACCCCCGGCCGACTCCGGGCATCCTGGGACGCCGCACTGAAGCCGCCTTCCCTCCCTAGAGCCCTCCATGACTACCGACGAGAGTGTTTCGGCTTCCCAGAAGCGCGTGGCGGCGGAGCGCGCGGTGGACTTCATCCAGCCGGGCATGGTGGTGGGGCTGGGAACGGGCAGCACGGCCGCGTACGCGGTGCGGCGGCTGGGCGCGCTGCTCTCCGCCGGGACGTTGAAGGACGTGGTGGGCGTCCCCACGTCGCGCGCGACGGAGGCCCTGGCTGCGTCGCTGGGCGTGCCGCTCACCACGCTGGACGTGCACCCGGTGGTGGACCTCACCATCGACGGCGCGGACGAGGTGGCCCCGGACCTGTCGCTCATCAAGGGCGGCGGTGGGGCGCTCCTGCGAGAGAAGGTGGTGGCGCAGGCGAGCCGCCGAGAAATCATCGTGGTGGACGCGGCGAAGCTGTCTCCCCGGCTGGGCACGAAGTGGCCGGTGCCGGTGGAGGTGCTGCCCTTCGGTTGGCGCTCGCAGGCGCTGTTCCTGGAGTCGCTGGGCGCGCGCGTGGTGGTGCGGCTCGCGCTGGACGGGGCGCCGTACCACACGGATCAGGGCAACGTGGTGTTGGACTGTGACTTCGGTCCCATTGGCGACCCGGCGGCGCTGGCCGCGAAGCTGGAGTCTCGCGCCGGGGTGATGGCGCACGGCCTGTTCCTGAACCTGACCACCGACCTGTTGGTGGCCGGGCCGGAGGGCATCACCCACCGCGTCCGGGGCGCGTGAGGCGCAGGGCATCCTCGGCGGTGTCCACGTCCTCCTCGCCGCCGGGCAGTGGAACCTCCACGACGCGCGAAGGATCGCGAGCGATGAGCCCGCGTGCCCCGCCCGTGGGAGGTAGGGCCTCCAGCTCGGGGAAGAGGGCGCGGGAGAAGAGGGCGGGGACGCCCCGGGTGCCCGCGTAGGTGGACGCGACGATGGGCGCGCGCGTGCGTTCGAAGGTGGCGATGAGCGACCGCAGGTGGGGTGCGTCCACGCGGAGTTGGTCGCAGAGCATCAGGAGGGCGCCGTCCACGCCCGGGGGAAGCGCCCGCAGGCCGGCGTGCAGTGACGAGCCCTGACCCAGCGCCCAGTCCGGGTTGTCCACGCACCGCACGGCAAGCCCGTCCAGCTCCGCTGCGACGTCGTCACGCCGCGCGCCGAGCACCACGGTCACCACCGGGCTCGCGGCCAGGGCCAGCTCCGCCGCGCGACGTACCAGTGACACGCCTTCGTGGCGCAAGAGCTGCTTGGGTTGTCCCAGCCGCGAAGAACCACCGGCTGCGAGCAGCACGATGGCGACGGTCATGCACGCCTCCGCGCGCGGGCGAGCTCATGCGCTGTGCGCGTTCCGAGCAGCCCGCCGTCCAATGGCTTGGGCTGTCCCAGCCGCGAAGAACCTCTCGCGGACGCGCGGACCGGCGCGTGCGCCGTGCGCGTTCCGAGCAGCCCGCCGTCCAATGGCTTGGGCTGTCCCAGCCGCGAAGAACCTCGCGCGGACGAGCGGACCGGCGCGTGCGCCGTGCGCGTTCCGAGCCCGTCGGTTGCGTGCGTCTCGCTGATGCGGTCCCTCACGCCGACCTGCGCTCCGGCGCGATGGCCTCCGCGTGGATGGGCGCCTGCCGTTCGCGCAGCCGTCCCCCGTCGCGCCCGGCCAGCACCGCCTGCACCTCCGCGATGATGGACAGGGCAATCTCGTCCGCGCCCTCCGCGCCCAGGTCCAACCCCATGGGCGCGTGCAGCTTCTCCACCTGTTCGGCGGTGGGCGTGCGCGCCAACTCCCGCAGGATGCGCTCCGTCCGGGCGCGAGGCCCGAGCACTCCCAGGTAACGCACCGGCAGCGGCACCAGCCGCTCCAGCAGCTCCCGGTCCTGCGGCAGGCTGTGCGTCATCACCAGCACCAAGCTGCGCGCGGACAGCGGCACCTTCTCCAGCACCTCACTGGCCCGCGACGCGACATGTGCCTGGGCCCCAGGGAACCTGCGGCGCAGCAGCTCCACGGGCCGGTCCGCCACCACCGTGAGGTGCCACCCGAGCCCCTGCGCGCGCGACACCACGGGCGCGACGTCGAAGCCGCTGCCGAACACCACCACCGGCGGCGCTGGCTCCACCACCTCCACCAGCACCTCCGCGCCCCCGCACGCGCCGCTCCAGGGCACGCCGCGCACCAACGCCTCCGTCGCCGCCGCGCGCACAGGTTCCAGCAGCGCGCCCTTGAGGTTTCCCTCCGACACGCCGTCCTCGCGCAGCATCAGCCGCGAACCCACCGCGTCCTCGGGGCCCCGGTACACGGTGGCCACCACCGCGCGCAGCGACTGCTTGCGCGCCTCGGCCGCGAAGCCGAGCGCGTCACCCGGGCCGGGCTCCCAGCGCTCCAGCAGGATGTCCACCACGCCGTTGCACCCGAGCGCGAACGACAGGCCGCCCTCGTCCTCCGCGGCGTCGCCCGTGGTGTCGTAGCGCAGCACACGCGGCCCGTCCGACGTCCAGAAGAAGGCCTTGCGCACGAGGTCTCCCTCCAGACACCCGCCGCTCACCCCGCCCGCGAGCCAGCCGTCCGCGCCCATCAACATGCGGGCCCCCGGACGCCGATACGACGAACCGGACACCGCCACCACCGTCGCCAACACCACCGGACCGGAGGCGCGACCGCATGCCCGCAGCAGGTCATCGAGTTCCTTCATCGCCTACCCATCTAACCATCCACGCCCCATGCCCGGGCCGATTCCGCCCCGGACGGATGTGCACCGTCCGACGTCCGATTCATGCCCGGCGCACGCAGGGCAACCCTCCGGCCGACCGCCCGTCCCCTACGTGGCGCTGGCGGACAAGGCCTCCCGCCACGAACTTGAGCGGAGGACTTTTGATGGAGGCTCGGTGGAATCCAAAGCGCGACGGCATGACGCCCGACATCGCTTCCCCTTTGCTCATGGCACCCCGCGGGCCTGGCGCCCCAGCAAGGGGAGGGCGGCATGAAGATGCCCGAAGTGCTGGAACACCTGCCCGCCGTTGGACACCTGCTCGGACGCAAGCCGAGCGGGCAGGAGGACGTTTTGCCGAAGCGTGACCCCACCCTGACCCTGCCGGACTTCCAGGCCGTGCCGCTGCCCTCGAGCGAGCGCCGGCTGGGAGACGGCCGCACCTTCATCGTGCACCACCCCGCGCCGCGCGCGCCCCGGGGACCGGGCCTCACGGTGATGAGCTACAACATCCTCATGGGCGGCGAGCGTCAGGAGGCGCTGCTGGAGTACTTCACCCAACTGGAGGCCCAGGACCGCATGCCGGACGTCATCGGCCTGCAGGAGGCGGGCGTGCCCATGTCGGTGCTGCTCGCGTCCCGCTTCGGCTTCCACCTGGCGTACCAGGGCAGCGACGGCGACGACGGCACCCGGCTGGTGAACGGCAAGGCCTGGCTCAGCCGCCACCCCATCGTGGACGCCGCGCACTTCACCTACGTCCTCACCGAAGCCGAGCGCAATGAAGCCATCGCGCGCCAGGGCTACGCGGGAGAGCTGGTGGAGGACCGGGGCGTGCTGTGGCTGAAGCTCCACGTGGAGGGCCGCCCGCTCTACCTCTACAACCTGCACCACGCGCTGGGGGACTCGGCCATCAACGCCCTCAACCTGCGCCAGCTCAACTCGCTCCTGAGCCGCCGCGAGGGCGTCCCCGCCGTCGTGCTGGGCGACTTCAACGCCAACACCGCCATCAAGCGAGGCGGCTCCTGGCTGGTGGCGCACCTGCTGCACCCGAAGCAGGACAACGACACGGACACCATCGAGGAGTTCCGTCAGCGCTACGGCGACGACATGCACAACGTCACGGTGGGCGACCGCGGCGTGGGCAACATCGCGGACCCGCGCCTGCGCCATGAGCTGCACACGCTGGAGCAGGACCTTCCGGAGACAGTGTGCCACGCGACGACGGTGCGCGTGCGGCTGGCGGACCACTCGCTGACGACGCCTCATCACGCCCGTCAGGAGCTGAGCTCCGGCCAGATTCCCAAGCACAGCCCCGCGTGGTGGCGCCTGCAGGACATCGCGGATTGCGCCACGCTCACCTCGCACCCGGACAGCCACGGCGTGGTGCACGCCACCGGCAAGCGCTTCGACAACTTCTACGCGACGCGCTCCCTGGTCCCGGTCCTCTTCGAGGTGGACCGCTCCACCGAGTCCTCGGACCACCAGCCGGTGGTGGCCCACTACCGCTTCGGCGACGGACAGGTGAAGTCCCCGCCGCACCACTGACGTCCTGCCCCCGCTACGCGGCGAGGGCCGCGGAGCGGTGGCGCGCGAAGAGGTCCTTCACGTAGCGGCGCAGCAGGGCCGCGTCGATGTCCGGGCACTGGATGTCCGTGCCCGCCAGCGCGGCGCGGGTGTGGTCCGTGCGCACGCGCGGCGTGCGGTGGTGCAGCTCCAGCACCGTGCGGGTGCCGTGGTAGACCTTCTCCCGCAGGAACGCGACCAGCGGGAAGAGGGCGTTGTCCGGCCCCACCCGTCCCAGCTCGCGCAGCCACACCGCTGGCGCCACGCGGCGCACCGGGTGCCCGTGCACGCCCAGCATGTCGAAGAGGGCGTTGTGGCTCGGCTCCTGTTCTCGCTCCGGCGCCAGGTTGTAGGTGCCGCCCGGGGCCTGGGTGAGCACCAGGTGCGCGGTGGCGCTGGCCACGTAGTCCACGGGCACCGGCAGCCAGTACTTGTCCGGCAGGTCCGGCGACATGCCCAGCTGCGCGTTGCCCACCAGCAGCCGGCACAGCATGTCGTCCGCGTTGCCGATGCCCGTGCGGCTGTGGCCCTGGATGAAGCCCGGCCGGTAGATGCTGACCGGCAGGCCGCTGTCGCGCGCGTCCACGGCGATCCGCTCCGCGACCCACTTGGCCCGCGTGTAGCCGTTCTCGTAGGACATCAAGTCCAACGAGCGCTCCAGCGCGAAGTCCTCGTCCACCTCCTCCAGGCCCAGCAGCGTGCCCACCGCGCCGTGGACGCTGAGCGAGGACACGTGGTGCAGGGGCTTCGTGCGGCCGTGCGCGCAGAAGGCCAGCACCTGCTGCGTGCCGGCGACGTTGGGCCGCCCCGCGTCCGCGTACGGCAGGATGTAGCTGATGCTCGCGGCCGAGTGCACCACCGCGTCGCACTGGAGCGCCAGGTCGTCATGCACGGACGCTTCCAGCCCCAGCCGCGTCCGGGTGATGTCGCCCGCCACCGCCTGGATGCGCCCGTCGCGCCAGGGCAGGTGCACGCCGTACTTGCGAGCGGTGGCACGAAGCCGCGCGCCCGCCTCCGCGTCGTCGCGCGCCCGCACCAGGCAGTGGATGCGCTCCACGCGGGGCGCCAGCGCGGCCAGCAGGTGGATGCCCAGGAACCCCGTCGCCCCCGTGAGCAGGAGCGTGCGCGGCGGCTGCTTGACGAGCGCGGGGGCCGTGAGCCGGGGCAGGGCGGCGGACCGCGCGTCGGTCAGCAGCGTGGCGCGCACGCCCTGGGGGCCCGCTTCGGCCGGGGCCGCGCCGGCCTCGCAGAAGGGCAGGAGCAGCTGGGGCGTGGGGTGCGAGTAAACGCGGCGCGACGGCAGCGACACGCCGAAGTCCTCCTCCACCTGGGCCAGCACGTGCGCCACGCCCAGGGAGTCACCGCCCGCCTGGAAGAAGTGCGTGTTCGCCGTGACCGTGCCCGGGGCCGAGCCCAGGCCTCGCTCGAAGGCGCGGCACAGCCGGTCAATCGGAGTGGCGGGCGTCGAGGGCGCGGTGGGCTGCGCGGCGCGGGAGTCGGACGCGGTGGCGCCCACCCAGTCCGCCGGGGGCGGCAGGGCCCCCCGGTCCACCTTGCCCAGGTGGGGCATGAGCGGCAGGCGCGGCAGCTCCACGAAGCGGTGCGGCACCATGTAGTCCGGCAGCACGACGCCCAGGTGCGCGCGCAGCGCCTCCAGCGACACCGTGTGGCCCTCCTGCACGCTGTGGTACGCGACCAGCAGGCCCGACGTCTGGCCCTGCGCGTCCGTGTGCTCGAAGACCGTCACCGCCGCCTGCGCGACGCCCGGGTACGCGTACAGCGCCTGCTCGATGGCCTCCAACTCGATGCGGAAGCCGCGCAGCTTCACTTGCTGATCCATCCGGCCCAGGAACACGAGCGCCCCATCCGCGCGGCGCACGGCCTCGTCACCGGTGCGGTACCACCGGGCGCCCTGGGCGTCCGTGGGGAAGCGCTCCCGCGTGCGCTCGGGCTGGTTGCGGTAGCCCTCCGCCACGCCCTCGCCGCCAATCCACACCTCGCCCGTCGCGCCCACCGCGACGTCCTGTCCGTCCGTCCCCACCACGCGCAGGTGCACGCCCGGCAGCGCCTGTCCGATGGGCACGGGCGACTCGCCGCCCTTCACCCGGTACGTGGTCGCGCAGACCGTCCCCTCCGTGGGGCCATAGGCGTTGAAGACGCGGCGGCCAGACGCATGCCACCGCTCCGCGAGCGGCGCCGGGCAGCGCTCGCCCGCCATCACCACGCACGCCACATCCGGCAGCGTGTCCACGTGCGGCCCCAACTGCCCCAGCACGGACGGCGGCAGGCACAGGTGCGTCACGCGCTGCTGGCGCAGGTACTCCGCCATGCGCCGGCCGGGCAGCAGGTCCTCGCGCGTGCCCTGCACCACGGTGCCGCCCGCGAACAGCGTGGGGAACACCTCCCACACGGACGCGTCGAAGTTGATGCTGGCGAACTGGAGGTGCCGCGTGTCCGGCCCCAGGCCCAACAGTGGCCCCACGCCGTGCACCAGGTTCACGAGCCCCCGGAACGTGCACACCACGCCCTTGGGCTCACCCGTGCTGCCAGAGGTGTAGATGAGGTACGCGGGCCGGTCCGGCGGCGCGTCGATGATGTCCGGGACGTCGATGTCCTCCGCGCCGTCCACCGCCGCCGCATCCGCCTCCAGGAAGGGCAGGGGAGCCCCCAACCACGTCTCCAGGAGCCCCACGGAGACGCGGTGCATGCGCTGCGTGACGACGCCGCGCAGGCCCGCGTCGCGCAGGATGCGCAGGAGCCGCTCGTCGGGGAGGAAGGGATCCAACGGCGCGTAGGCCGCGCCCGCCATCCAGATGCCCAGGATGGCCGGGATGACCTCCGGCCCCGGCACCACCATCAATCCCACGCGGTCTCCCGGCCGCACGTTCCACTCGGTCCGCAGCCGCCGCGCCACCCGGGCCGCCCGGCGCAACAGCTCCGGCTGCTTCAGCACCGTGGAGCCGAAGGCGATCTCCGCGGTCGGGGGAAGACGCAGCGTGGACGGAAGGGCCATGGTGCATTCCTTGGATGTGGTGACTCGCGCGCGGGTGCTTCGCGTTTGAAAAGTCTAAAGACTGGCAGCGTTCGCGCAATACGTAGGAACCGCGCGGTGATACACGCGGAGTCTTGATTGCAACACACACGCTCGGGTCATCCATGCCCCCGTCTCCGTCAGGGGACTCCCGCACGCGGTGTATGTCATTCCCGTCTGGATATATCTTTGGAACACCGCGGGCGCGCACCGCCACGCCAGGGTGACGATGTCTGTCTTTTTCCCGTGGGGGTGTGCCGCGGCCGCGCGCGGGCCTCCAGTGGGTGGGTGCAACCTGATTCGCAGGGGTGGGGCCGCACCCCCTGTCGCGCTGGATGATTCAAGGGGGCTGGGCTGTAGTGGAGGACCGGATGCCTTCGCTACGACACGCCTTCCTGCTCAACGCCGTCCGCGAGCTTGGCCGCTCGGTGCCGGACATCGCCCACTCGCGCGCCTCCTGGGACGCGTGCCTGGAGCGGATCCGCGAGGTGTGCATCACGACGCTGGGCATGGAGTACGACACGCTCGCCCGCTTCGACGCGCGCTCCGTCGTCGGGCTCTTCGCCCACCCGGAGCAGGCGCGCATCCTCGCCCGGCTGGTGGATGAGCGGGCCCGACTGTGCGAGGCCCACGGGCGCTACGCGGACGCGCTGGCGGACAGCGTCTTCGCGGGCCAGCTCCTCATGTGCTCGCGCGCCCGCTTCGGTCTGCCCCGGGATGCCCGCGCCGCGGACGTCCTGGAGCGCGAGGCAGGGACTCCCACGCCCCTGCCCCTGCCAGAAGAGTGACGTCGAGTGACGTCAGCCGGCCTTCACCTTCAGCACGACCTTGCCCACGGCCTGACGCGACTCCAGCTCGCGCAGCGCCTGCGCGCCGTCCTCGAAGGGGAAGACGCGGCCCACCACCGGATTGACGAAGCCCTTCGCCGCGAGCGCCTCCAAGTCTTTGGCGATTTCGCCCGGCAGCTCCGGCGCTTGCATCAGGAAGGCGCCCCACGCCACGCCCACCACGGAGACGTTGCGCAGGAGCAGCCGGTTCACCGTGACGGAGGGAATCTGGCCGCTGGCGAAGCCCACCACCAGGAGCCGCCCCTCTGGCGCCAGCACCTTGAGGCTCTTCTCGAAGACGTCGCCGCCCACGGGGTCCAGCACCACGTCCGCGCCCCGGCCGTCCGTGGCCTCGCGCACGCCGGACTGGAACTCCTTCAATAGAAGGACGACGTCCGCGCCCGCGCGCTTCGCCACCTCCTTCTTCCGCTCGTCGCTCACCACCGCCAGCACGCGCGCCCCGGCGCCCTTCGCCACCTGCACGGCCGCGGTGCCCACGCCGCCCGCAGCGCCGTGCACCACCACCGTCTCTCCCTGGCGCAGCTGCCCGCGCCGGTGCAGCGCGAAGTGCGCCGTGTGGTAGTTCATCACCACGCCCGCCGCCTGCTCGAAGCTCCACGCTTCCGGAATGGGGAAGGCCAGCTCCGGCGCCACCACGCAGGCCTCCGCGAAGCCGCCCAGGGTGAAGGAGAAGCCCATCACCCTGTCGCCGGGCTTCACCCGTGCCCCCGCCGGTGCGGCGCGCACCACGCCCGCCACCTCCACTCCCGGCACGAAGGGCACC
The DNA here is from genome assembly GCF_003986945.1 of Corallococcus sp. AB018. Taxonomy (NCBI): domain Bacteria; kingdom Pseudomonadati; phylum Myxococcota; class Myxococcia; order Myxococcales; family Myxococcaceae; genus Corallococcus; species Corallococcus sp. AB018. Next base: position 22,836 of record NZ_RAWR01000113.1, read on the forward strand.
TCCGGCTTCATCTGGTACTGGCCGCGGGTGAGCAGCAGATCCGGGAAGCTCACCCCGGCCGCCACCACATCAATGAGGACCCCGTCCCCCGCCTCCGGCTCCGGGACCTCCACCATCGCCAGGCCCTCGGGTCCCTCCAGCCGCTGAAGCTGCAACGCGCGCATGTGTGTCGCCTCCTTGAGTGCGGGACGCTAGCCCGCCTGCCCCGCCCCAAAGCCCTCCTGGATGTCAACGGTGATGAAGGACCCACCCGGGTCGGGAATAAATGAGACGGCAATTTCTCCCCGGCGTTCACTCATTGCACGCATCCGCCGACAGACGCTTCAACCACGAAGTAACCGCCTTGCTGGTTTGAAGCTTCAACCCCGTTTTCGCCGGGCTGCGTGAGTTCCTCCGTCATTTCAAGCAGTTGCGAGATACTCTCGAAGTTTGAGAAGAGATGTAAAAGTAGAAATCTCGCCTGTACTTGAAATACGCGCCTCTCCTGTGGCACAGTGTTTCCTAATCTTTCCCCTTAGGAGGATTACATGTACGAGAAGCGAGTACGCGGCGCCCTGGGTGCCGCAGCCCTGTCCCTGATGGTTGGCGCTTGCACCGATGGCGCTCCTGCGGCGAACACCGAGGACGCCAACATCCAGAAGGCTTCCGCCAATCTGTCGGCGGGCCAGAAGGTCATCGCGGCGGACTCCGACGCGGTCCCCACCTTCCTCACCGGTTCCTTCGGTTCCGTCCCCGCTCCCTCGGCCATCCAGGGCATCGCGGCCCAGCAGCAGCTGGCGCCGGTGCTCGCGGGCGTGGCGCCGCTGTTCCACCTGAACCCGAACGACCTGTTCCTGAAGCGGGCCTACGTCGGCTTCGACGGTGACACCCACTACCGTTACGGCGTGACCCAGAACGGCATCCTGGTTCAGGACGCCGAGGTTCGCCTGCACGCGCGCAACGGCTCCGTGTTCGCGGTGAACACCAACGCCCGTGGCGACCTGCAGGGCGAGCTGAAGGCCACCATCGCGTCCGACGCGGCCATCTCGGCGGCGGTCGGTGATCGCGGTTCCCCGGAGCGCGCGGCCGCCAACGGCGAGCCCCAGCTCGTGTACCGCCGCTCGGGCAACGAGCTCATCCTCGCGTACGAAATTCGCGTCGTGGGCGAGCTGAAGGACACCACCCCGGTGGATGACTCCGTGTACGTGAACGCCAAGACGGGCGACGTCTTCGAGCGCGTTCCGCACATCCACTCGGCGAAGAACCGCCAGGTCAACGACATGCAGCACAAGACGAACGTCCCCACGGGCGGCGTTCGGGCTCGGTGGGAGGGTGATGCGGCCCACGCCGACGTGGTGGTGAACAACAACTACAACCACCTGGGCACGGTCTACGACTGCTACCAGAGCCTGTTCGGCCGCGACTCCATCAACAACGCGGGCGCGACGCTGAAGAGCTTCGTCCACTACAGCAACAACTACGTCAACGCCTACTGGGACGGCACCCAGATGGTGTACGGCGATGGCGACGGCGTGAACGCCTCCAACCTGGCGAACTCGCTGGACGTGACCGCGCACGAGCTGACGCACGCGGTGACGGAGAACGAGTCCAACCTCACCTACTCCGGTGAGTCCGGCGGCCTGAACGAGTCCCTCTCGGACATCTTCGGCGCGGTGTGCGAGTGGTACGGCAAGGGCAAGGTCATCGACGACGGCACCTGGATCGTCGGCGACGACGTCTGGACCCCGAGCATCCCGGGTGACGGCCTGCGCTACATGAAGAACCCCACGCAGGACGGGGACTCGCTCGACTACTACCCGGACTACGGCTCGGGCGTGGACGTGCACTACAGCTCGGGTATCTCCAACCTGGCGTTCTACCTGATGTCCGAGGGTGGCACGCACCCGCGCGCCAAGACGACCCAGGTCGTCACCGGCATCGGCTTCGAGAAGGCCGCTCGCGTCTTCTACAAGATCAACGCCGACCTGCTGGTTGCGTCCTCGAACTTCGAGGCGGCGAAGACCGCTTCCGAGCAGGCCGCGACGCAGCTGGGCTTCACCGCGGCGGAGATCGCCTCGGTGGGCAACGCCTGGAAGGCCGTGGGCGTGGGCGTGCCCGTGCCTCCTCCGGTGACCACGCCGATCGAGAAGGGCGTGCCCGTGACGGGCATCAACGGCACCTCCGGCAGCAAGGTGTACTACTCGGTGACCATCCCCGAGGGCGCCACGGACGTGACCTTCACCATGTCCGGTGGCACGGGTGACGCGGACCTCTACGTCCGCAAGACCAACGCCCCGACGGACTCCCTGTACGACTGCCGTCCGTACAAGTCCGGCAACGCGGAGACCTGCACCTTCGCCACCTCCGGCGCCAAGGGCATCTGGTACGTGATGATCAAGGGCTTCACCTCCTACACGGGCACCAGCCTGTCCGTGACCTGGAAGGGTGGCTTCGAGGACATCGGCAACGAGACCCGCATCGAGGGCCTCTCCGGCGTGCCGGGCTCCACCCGCACCTTCATCATCGACGTGCCTGAGTTCAAGAAGGACTCCGGCATCAACACGCTGTCCATCGCGCTGGGTGAGGGCGAGGGCAACGCCGACGTCTACGTGCAGGCCGCCGCCGCCCCGACGTTCACGTCCTACCTGGGCCGTGGCGTGAGGGAGAGCGCGACGGAGAGCGTCATCCTGCGCAACATCCCGGCGGGCAAGTACTACATCACGGTCGTCGGTGTGCCGAGCCTGGTCGACACCGAGGTTGACGGCTACATCAACACCGTGTTCGCGGCCTCCTACAAGGTCAAGTAGTGCCTGAAGGTGTGGGGCGCGGCGAAGGTGCCGCGCTCCGCTCCTGAGACCCCGGGCTCCCGCCTCCTCGCGGGACCCGGGGTTCTTTTTTTGTCCCGCTTCAGTTCACCGCGTGCGCCGCGGTGGGGCCCAGGCGCATGGGCTGGGCGCGGCCGTAGGTGAGCGAGCGCCACAGCCACTCCACCGGGCCGAAGCGGAAGCGCGCCAGCCACCAGTGGCTGAAGGCCACCTGTCCCGCGAACAGCAGCAGGCTGAAGACCACCGTGAGCGACGGCGGCGTGCGGCCCACCAGGCCCAGGCCCCAGCCGTCATACAGCGTGATGCTGAGCACGGACTGCATGAGGTAGAGCGTCAGCGCCATGCGGCCCGCGGGGGTGAAGACGCCCAGCACCTTGCGCCAGCGCTCCTTCTGGAAGAGCAGCGCGAAGGCCGCCGCGAAGCCCACGCCCAGGAAGAGGATGCCCACGTCCTTGGGGATGCGCATCCACACCAGCCACCCCGGCAGGCTCGTCACGCCCCGGTACGTGAGGTTGAGCGCCAGGACGACGAGCCCGATGACGCTGCCCACCCCCAGTCCCCAGGTGGCCAGCTTCCGCAGCAGCGGACGGTGGCGCTCCACGTCCTGCAGCAGCCCCCGGCGCCCGGCCCACAGGCCCAGCAGGAAGCGGCCCAGGATGATGGACAGCAGCACCGGGCGGTTGGGGTTGGGGATGCTGGCCCAGCCGTAGGCCGCGTTGGCCTGCTGGCTGGTCACCACCGAGTCGCTGGAGAGGCCCGCGAAGAAGGCCGCGCGGCGCTCCGCGTCCTCCTCCCGCGTGGCCTTCTGGGCGCGCTCCGTCGCCGCCGCGCCGTCCAGCATCACCGGGAGCACCCGCTGCCCGATGGAGAAGACGGTGGGCACCACGAACAGGAACAGCGCCGCCCAGACGAGCACCGTCTTTTCGGAGCACTGGCGGAACGACAGCAGCAGGAAGCCCACCAGCGCGTAGGTGGTGAGGATGTCGCCCAGCCAGATGGCGAACATGTGGACCAGCCCGATGCCCAACAGCACGAGCAGGCGGCGCCGGTACACCGGCACGATGGAGGTGCCCCGCCCTTCCGCGCGCGTCATCTGCAGCGCGAAGCCCAGGCCGAAGAGGAGGGTGAAGAGGGTGACGAACTTCTGCTCGATGAGCAGCGCGAAGAGCGAATTGACCGTGAGCTCCAGCGGCGACGCGGCCAGCGCCAGGGCCTGCTCTTTCGGCAGGAACAGCCGACCGTTGAACCAGTTCAGGCTGTTGGAGATGAAGACGCCCAGGAGCGCGAAGCCGCGCAGGGCGTCCAGGGCGTGGACGCGCTGCGCGCTTTCAATGGGACCGGCGGAAGGGGACTCGGACATGCCGGGCACTACATGCTGGCGCCCTCGGCAGCGTCAAATCACGCGCCCGCCCTGATACAGCGATACATCTCAGTGCGCCGCGCGCGCCTCACCGGCGGGGGCCAGGCGCATGGGCTGGAGGCGGCCGTAGGTGAGTGAGCGCCACAGCCACTCCACCGGCCCGAAGCGGAAGCGCGCCAGCCACCAGTGACTGAAGGCGACCTGCGCCGCGAAGACGCCCAGGCACATGAGCACCGTGCGCGACGGCGGCGTGTGGCCCACCAGCCCCAGGCCCCAGCCGTCATACAGCGCGATGCTGATCACCGACTGCGTGAGGTAGAGCGTCAGCGCCATGCGGCCCGCGGGCGTGAGTACGCCCAGCACCTTGCGCCAGCGCTCCTTCTGGAAGAGCAGCGCGAAGGCCGCCGCGTACCCGCAGCCCATGAACAGGTAGCCCACCTCCCGCAGGGTGCGCATGCCCACCATCCACGGCGGCTGGCTGGTCTGTCCCCAGGGGCCGCCCGGGGTGCCCCGGCTCCTGAGATAGAGCACCAACGACAGGGTGGCGACGGCGCTGCCCACGCCCAGCCCCCAGGACATCACCCGCACGAGCAGCTTGCGGTGGCGCTCCACGTCCTCCAGCAGCTTCTGGCGTCCGGTCCACAGGCCCAGCAGGAAGCGGCCCAGGATGATGCACAGCCAGATGGGACGCCCCGGGTTGGGCAGGTTCTGCCAGGCGAAGAGGGCGTTGGCCTTCTGCGACGTCAGCACGGACTCGCTGGACAGGCCGGTGAGGAACGCCGTGCGGTGCGCGGCCTCCAGGTCGCGCGTGGCCTTGGCGGCGGCTTCCGCGGCCTCCTTGCCGTGCAGCAGCTCCGGGCCAAAGCGCTGCGCGATGGACAGGGTGAGGGGCAGGACGACGAAGAGCACCGCCACCCAGGTGAGCACCGTCCTGTCCGAGCGCTGGCGGAACAACAGCAGGACGAAGCCCACCAGCGCGTAGGTGCTGAGGATGTCACCCACCCAGAGGGCGAACATGTGGACCAGGCCGATGCCCAGGAGCACGAGCAGGCGGCGCCGGTACACCGGCACGATGGAGGTGCCCCGCCCTTCCGCGCGCGTCATCTGCAGCGCGAAGCCCATTCCGAAGAGGAGGGAGAAGAGGGTGACGAACTTCTGGTCCACGAAGAAGGCGTAGAGCTGGCGGACCACCGCTTCCAGCATGGGCGCGGCCAGCGCCTGTGCCTGTTCGTTCGGCAGCAGCGACCGGCCGCTGAACCAGCTCAGGCTGTTGGAGACGAAGACGCCCAGGAGCGCGAAGCCGCGCAGGGCGTCCAGCAGGTGCACGCGCTCGGAGAGCTCGACGGGGCCAGCGGAAGAGGGCTCGGGCATGGCGTGCAACTACACGCCCGGGACTCCGCACCGTCAAACACGTTGGGTGTGGCGCGGCCCGCGTCGAGTGGTGACTCGCGACGTCACGGCGGCGGGGCGGGCTTCTGAGGACCGGGAAGGACTTCACGCAAGCAGCGCTCCAGGCCGCCCCGGTGACGCCATTGCATGGGGTAGCCCAGGGAGACCTCCTCGAAGCGCACGCCGTCGCGCCACAGCGTGGCCGGCATGTGCAGGTGCCCCGTCACCACCACCTCCGCGCGGTAGCGCGTGTGCCAGTCCTCGGTGAGGCGCGTGCCGCACCAGATGGAGAAGCGCGGGATGCGCGGCAGCCGCACGTGCTCGTAGCGCAGCGGGTAGTGATTGATGAGGATGGTGGAGCACTCCGGCGGCAGCCGCTCCAGCCGCGCGCGGGTGCGCTCCACGCGCGCGTGGCACCAGGCCTGACGGGTGGGGTAGGGCTCCGGATGCAGGAGCACCTCGTCCGTGCACATCAGGTCGTCCTCCCAGGCCCACTCCAGCGCCTTGTCCGCGGGCACGGTGTCCGGGCGGAAGGTGTAGTCGTAGCCCAGGAACATGGGGACGATGACGCGGGGCGGGCCCTCGCCGGGCCAGCGCGGATACGGGTCCTCCGGCGTGAGCGCGCCGAAGCGGTGGCACAGGTCCACCATGCGCAGGTAGCGCGCCTCGCCCTTCAGCGGAGGCTGTTCGGAGGGCATGGTCCACAGCTCGTGGTTGCCTGGCACCCAGACGACCTGGCGGAAGCGCGCGGTGAGCGTGCGCAGCATCAGCTCCATTTCCGCGAGCGTCTCGCCGACGTCGCCGCCGACGATGAGCCAGTCGTCCGGACGTGGCGCGAGTGCCGCCAGCGCCTCGTGGTTCTCCTTGTGCCGCAGGTGCAGGTCGCTGATGGCGTAGAGCTTCATGGCGTGCGTGGGGGAGTCCCTACCTTAACGCTCCCCGCCGCGCACGCCATGGGAACGCCCGGCCGTCAGCTCAAGGAGGTCAGGAGCGCCAGCACCTGCTGCGGCGGCGCGGCGCGGTCCATCCAGGTGATGCCCTCCTCCCGCAGCCCGCGAGACGGGGGATGCGTGGTGTGCAGCGCGCACGCGGCGCGAGGATGCTGGGCGCGCACGCACGTGAGCAGGCACAGCCCGTCACCATCCGGCAGGCCGTAGCCGCACACCACCACGGACGGCGCCGCTTCCCCCATCAGCCGCTCCGCTTCGCGCACGCCCAGGGCGAAGCGCTTGTCTCCGGGCAGGTACCTGGAGAGCCGCCGCAGCGCGGCCAGCGCACGCGGATCCGCGTCCACGAAGAGGAAGCTGGGTGGGCTGGAGGACTCTCGCATGAAGGCAATGGGTGGTGCGGACGGGCTAGACGCAAGAGGTTGTGTCGCGAAAAGCCTACCCCGGAAGTTCTTGGAAGCCAACCTCTCAAGTCATATCGACATGGGCGAACCCGGTAGGTTAACGACCCCATGGAAAAGACCCTCGCATCCCGGCTCGGAGGCGCGGCCCGCGTCGCCCGCACCCGCCTGAACCTGACCCAGGCGGACGTGGCGGAGCGCATCGGCATCGCCAGTGAGGTCTACGGGCGCCTGGAGCGCGGCCACATGCTGCCCAGCATCCAGACCTTCCGCCGGTTGTGCGTGGTGCTGTCCATCTCCGCGGACGAGGCGCTGGGGCTGAAGCCGTCGCAGGACGTGAAGTGGGCCGCGGAGCCTCCGTCCGACTACGGCGAGTCCGCGGAGCTGCGCCGGCTCCTGCGTCGCGCGAAGCAGCTGGATCGGGGCTCCGTCCGCATCCTCAGCGTGCTGGCCTCACAGTTCAAACCGCGGAGCTGAGGGCGCTCCGGCGCTCATCCGGCCTTCGCCGCGCCGTCCCATCGCGCGAGCCGTTCCCTCAGTTTCCGGACGGAGGGAAAGCCGTTGAAGAGCACCACCTGCGGGTGATCTTCCAGCACCTGCCGCTCCGCCGACTCCTTCGCCAGCGCGCGGTCCACGCCCAGGAGCAGCCCCGCGTCCGGACGCGCGCGCAGCTCCGCCAGCCGGCGTGACAGCGGCGCCGCGTGCCACGGGTGGAACAGCTCCAGCGCGACCTCCTGGCCCGACTTCCGGTGGCGGAAGGTGAGGTCCGGCACGCACAGTCCAGCGGCGCCGGTGTGGCGGGGCAGGGGCGTCAGGTCCAGCGCCCAGGCCTCATCCTCGAAGCCTTCCGCCAGCGCGGCCACCTCCGGCGGCACGTGCCCCAGCGCGGCGGGCAGCGGGGACACCAACGGATCCTCATGGGAGAGCTGGAGCGTGGACCGCTTGCGCGCGTCCTCCAGCACCGCGGAGAGCTCCCAGCGCTCCAGGATGGGAACCACGGAGAGGAAGCTCGCGAGCTGCAGGCCGTACTTCTTCTGCAGGGACAGCATGGCGCCAGGGCCCTCCACCTCCAGGGCCCAGTCCTCGCCGTCGCGCCGCACCTCCGCCACCAGCCGGCAGAACTTCAACCAGCGCAACAGCTTGCGCACGCGCAGCAGCTCCGGCGACCGCGCGCGCAGGGTGAGGCGCCGGGCGTTGAGCAGCGGCCCCTGCGCGAGCGCCAGGTTGTAGCGGTCCAGGAGTCCCTGCGGAGTGAGCGCTTCGCCGTCCCAACCGAGCAGCTTCCGGTTGCCGGGCAGGTCCGAGTAGAGCGCCTCGCGCGTGTCCGCCAGCGGCGCGCCCAGGGCCTCCGTGAGGCGCGCTTCGTAGGCCTCCAGCGTGGTGTCCGGCGGAAGGGTCCGCAGCACCTTCGTGCCCACGAGCAGCGTGCGCCAGCGCGCCTCCGTGGCGCCTTCGCCGGCCTCGTCGAAGATGAGCCGGTCGAGGAGCAGCTTCACCAGCCCGCGCGCGACCTTGGGGCGGCTGAACGCTCCGGCCTTGAGGCTGAAGGCCTCCTCTACATCGTCGCGGCTCTGGCCCCGGAAGGACTCCGCGTCCGCGAGCAGCTCCTTCGCGAGCGCCTGGAGGGACGGGTCGTGGGTCTTCACGAAGGAGGGGCGCAGGATGCCTTCGCGCACGCGCGAGGCGAGCAGCTCACGCGTCAGCATCTGGCGATCCCTCCGGCTCCTGGTAGGCGCGGTGTTGCCGGCGTCTTTCGCTGATGCCGCTCTCCGCGGTCTGCGCGGAGCACACTTCGTACAAGAGGGCGCGCTTGCCGGGGCGTTTTCGCAGGATGCGGCCCAGGCGTTGGACGTGTTCGCGCACGCTGCCGCTGCCACTGAGCACCACGCCCACGCGAGCGTCCGGCACGTCCACGCCTTCGTTGAGGACCCGTGAGGTGAGCAGCACCGGCAGCTCCGCGCTGGCGAACGCGGCCAGCAGCGCCTTGCGCTCCGGCAGCGGCGTGTGGTGCGTGAGCGCGGGCAGGAGCAGCTTGCGCGCCAGCGTGTAGACCGTCTCGTTGTCGTCGGTGAAGACGATGGCGCGGTCCTCGCGGTGCTCCAGCAATATCTTCCAGAGCGCGTCCAGCTTGCCGCTGGAGGTGAGCGCGATGCGGCGCTGCTCCCGGTAGCCCCGGTACGCCGCGCGCCCCTCGTCGCTCCGCTGACTCTGCGCCAGGAAGCGCGCCCAACCCTCCGGCGACGCGAGCGGCACGCCCAGCTTGCGCACGAACGTGATGTAGCGGCCTCGCGCCTCGTCGTAGCGCGCCTTCTCGTCGGGCGTGAGCGGCACCTCGATGCGGCGGACCTCGTAGGGCGCCAGGTACTGGCCCTGGAGTTCGTCGATGCCGGTGCGGTGCACCAGCGGGCCCAGGAGCTCCTCGCACACGCGCTCGCCGCCGTCCGCGCGCTCCAGCGTCGCGGTGAGTCCCAGCCGGTAGGGCGCGAGCGTCCCCTCCGCGATGAAGCGATAGCTGGGCGCGGGCAGGTGGTGGCACTCGTCGCAGATGAGCAGGCCGAAGCGGTTGCCCGTGAACTCCATCTGCATCGCCGCGGAGTCGTACGTCGTCACCGTGAGCGTCTGCCGGTCGTTGACGCCGCCGCCCACCATGCCCACCGGGGTGGCGAAGTGCTTCGCCAGCACGCCCTGCCACTGCGCCATCAAATCCAACGTGGGCACCACCACCAGCGTGGGCCGCTTCACCCACGCGATGGCCAGCACCGCCAGCAGCGTCTTGCCCGCGCCGGTGGGCAGCTCCACCAGCCCCCGGCCTCCCGCGCGCGTCCAGGCGTCCAGCGCCGCGCGCTGATGCGGAAACGGCTCGATGGGCACCGCGAGGGGCAGCTCCGCCGGCTCGAAGCGCTTCGCGCGGTCCTCGTAGGGCAGCCCGCATTCGCGCAGGCGCAGGACGACGTCGCGGTAGTGCCGCGCGGGCGCGCGGAAGACGCCCGTGCGCGCGTCCTTCTGGAAGAGCGCGTGCAGACGCTCGTCGTCGGGCAGCGTCGGGGCCACCAGCGTGCCGCTGTCGTAGTGCAGCTCGGTGAGGGGGGAGGGCAGGGGCTCGATGGCGGACGCTCGGGA
>NZ_RAWR01000114.1:0-32503 GCF_003986945.1 Corallococcus sp. AB018
CCCCCGCCTCCCAGCGACGGGTGTGGGCGGATTCCCTCTTCTCGACAAGCCGGCAGGCATGGTTATGGGAAGAGCATTGGCGCGTTCCGTCAGCGCCCGGAGGCCTTCATGTCCGCAGAGACCCACCCCCAGCGGGAAACCCATTCATTCCAGGCGGAGATCCAGCAGCTGCTGAGCCTGGTCATCAACTCGCTCTACAGCCACCAGGAGATCTTCCTGCGCGAGCTGGTGTCCAACGCGTCCGACGCGCTGGACAAGCTGCGCTTCCGCTCCATCACGGAGCCGGAGCTGCTCAAGGACGAGTCCGCGCTGGAGCTTCGCATCATCCCGAACGCCGACCAGGGCACCCTCACCATCGAGGACACCGGCGTCGGCATGACGCACGACGAGCTGGTGAAGAACCTGGGCACCATCGCGCACTCGGGTTCGCGCGAGTTCCTCCAGGCGCTGGCGCAGAAGGGCAAGAACGACGTGCAGCTCATCGGCCAGTTCGGCGTGGGCTTCTACAGCGCGTATCTCGTCGCGGACCGCGTGGAGGTGGTGAGCCGCGCCGCCGGTGAGACGTCCGCGTGGAAGTGGGCGTCGGAGGCGCACGGCACGTTCACGGTGGAGCCGGCGGAGAAGGCCACGCGCGGCACCGCCATCACGCTGCACCTGAAGGCGGACCAGAAGGAGTTCCTGGACGAGTGGAAGCTGAAGCAGCTCATCACCCAGTACTCGGACTACGTGGGCCACCCCATCAAGCTCCAGGTGACGAAGCAGGTGGGCAGCGGGGACACGCAGGCCACGGAGCAGGCGCTGGAGGTGGTGAACAAGGCCAGCGCCCTCTGGCAGCGTCCGAAGAGCGAAATCACGGACGAGCAGTACCAGGAGTTCTACAAGCACCTGACGCACGACTTCGACAAGCCGCTGGCGTGGACGCACTTCAAGGCGGACGGCACGCAGCAGTTCACGGGTCTGCTCTTCGTGCCCAAGCACCCGCCGTTCGACCTGAACTCGCAGCAGCAGCGCGGCGTGCGGCTGTTCGTGAAGCGCGTGTTCATCATGGACCGCTGCGAGGACCTGGTGCCGCAGTGGCTGCGCTTCGTGCGCGGCGTCATCGACTCGGACGACCTGCCGCTCAACGTGTCGCGTGAGATGTTGCAGGACTCGGCGGTGGTGCGCGCCATCCGCAAGCACGTGGTGAAGAAGTCGCTGGACCTCCTGGAGAAGCTGGCCAAGGACAAGCCGGACGACTACCGCACGTTCTGGGAGTCCTTCGGCACGGTGGTGAAGGAAGGCCTGACGCTGGAGACGGAGCACCGCGAGAAGCTGGGCGCGCTGGTGCGCTACGAGTCCTCGCGTGAGGAGGGCCTCACGTCGCTGGCGGACTACGTGGGCCGCATGAAGGAGGGCCAGGAGGCCATCTATTACGTCTACGGCGAGAGCCGGAAGGCGGTGGCGGACAGCCCGCACCTGGAGGCGCTGAAGCAGCGCGGCTACGAGGTGCTCTTCATGACGGACCCGGTGGACGAGTGGGCCGCGCAGGGCCTGCGCGAGTTCCAGGGCAAGCCGCTGGTCTCCGCGCTCAACGCGGACCTGAAGCTCCAGTCCACGGACGAGGAGAAGAAGGCGAAGGAGCAGCAGTCGGAAGGGCTCAAGGGCCTGACGGACAAGATGAAGGACGTGCTGAAGGAGGACGTGCGCGAGGTGCGCGTGTCGGACCGCCTCACGGACTCGCCGGTGTGCCTGGTGGTGTCGGAGGGCGGCACGCCGGCCTACCTGGAGCGCCTGCTCAAGGAGCGCGGCAAGGGAATGCCGCGCATCAAGCGCATCCTGGAGGTCAACCCCAAGCACCCGGTCATCGAGCACCTGCGCGGACTCCTCGCGAACGACCCGGCCGCGCCGCAAGTGGGCGAGTGGATTGAGCTGCTCCACGACCAGGCGCTGCTCACGGAGGGAAGCCCTCTGAGCGACCCGAACCGGTTCGCCCGGCGCATGACGGCGCTGCTCACGCAGGTGGCCGCCCGGAGCTGATGTTCCCGTGCGTGAGCGGGTCGCGAGGCCCGCCACGCACAGCTCATCCCCTGTTCGCCAGCTCCGCCTTCTTCAGGTCCACGAGCAGCGCCTCACCGGTCCACTGGCGGCGCTGCCCCTCTTCCGCCTCGCGGATGAGCTCCACGAGCCGTGAGTTCACCGGCGCGGAGACGCCGTGTTGGTGGGCCAGCCGGACCACCTCGCCGTTGAGGTAGTCCACTTCCGTCTTGCGGCCCGCGTGCAGGTCGTCCCACATGGACGAGCGCGCCTTCGGGTCGATGGCCAGCATCTTCTTCGCCAGCACCGAGAACACCGCGTCCGGCGCCCCCAGCAGCACCGGAATCCATCCCGGCGGCAGCGGCGTCAGCTTCGCGGGCTTCACCCCGGCGCGCCCCAGCACCGCCAGCGCCTCGCCCTGCGCAAGCGCCAGGCACCGCCGCCATGCGCGCTGTGACAGCTCCTCCTTCAACGGGAGGTTCGCCAGCGCGTTGAGCGCGTTGTTGAGGTTGAGCAACAGCTTCGCCCACTGGACCGCGACGATGTCCGAGTGCTGCTTCAACGCCAGCCCCGCGCGGGTGAATGCATCCACGAACGGCGCGAGCGCCGCGTGCCGCTCCACCTCCAGCGTGCCTTCCGACCCCGCGTGGAAATGGCCCTGCCCTTGCGCCGCGACGTTGAAGGGCACCATCCCCGTGAGCACCGTACGGCCGGGCAGCAGACCGCGCACCACCGCCGCGTTGTGCAGTCCGTTCTGGAAGCTGATGACAATGGCCCCGGGCTTGAGCCTCGGCGCGAGCGTCTGCCCTGCCTCCTCCGTCGCCGCGGACTTCACCGTGACGAGCACCAGGTCCGCCGTGGACAGCGCCTCCGGCCCCGTGTCGATGCGCACGTCCGCCGCGGGCACCTTCAGGTCCGCGCCCTGCCAGTCCGTCAGGTGCAGGCCGTGCGCACGCACCTCCGCCACCACCCGCTCGCGGCCAATGAAGCGCACCGTCGCGCCCGTCGCGGCGAGCCGCCCACCCACGTAACAGCCGATGCTGCCCGCGCCGAAGACGACCACCTCAGGAGTCGAAGCCATGGGCGCGCATTCTGGCACGCGCGCTCACGTCGCGGGCCACACCACGACGATGAGCACATCCCACAAGGCATGGCTCACCCAGGACGCGGCGGGCGTCCGGCGCCACTCGGCCAGCGCGCCCCAGGCGAGCGACGTGGGCAGCGCGGCCAGGGCCAGCAACGGCTCACCGAAGCCCAGCAGCACGACGCTCGACAGCACCGCCGACCCAACGACCGCGCCCCACCGGCCCAGCTGGGGACGCAGCGCGCCCTGCACCCAGCCGCGCCAGAACAGCTCCTCCGCCGGAACGAGCAGCAACACCAGGGCCAGCGCCGTCCCCAGCGACCCCGTGCCGAACGTCGAGTAGACGGATTGCAGCGGCTCGCAGAGCGCGTCGGTGAAGCCGCCGCAGAACGCCCACAGGAAGGCCCTCGCGCCCGCGAACAGCACCACCGCCTGGGCGACACCCCACGCGGTATCCGGGAGCGACAGGGAGGGAGGTGGCCTTCGCCAGGGGCCCATCGCCCGCCACGTCACCGCGAGCCAGACGGCGCAGAAGACGGAAGCGACGGCGAAGAAGCGCGGCGGATGCACGTGCACCAGCGCCGTCCAGGCCAGCACGCCGCCAGCGGCCGCGACCCGCCAGAGTGGCAGGGCCGCGTCACCGGCTGACGGCGGTCCAACGGGAGAAGCAGTCATCGCGCGCGGCAGCGTACCCCGGCGCGATGGACACCGGCGGGCACGTTCACGCGTGCACCGCCGGCGCCGGTACGAACCTTCACGACACTACGGGAGGCACGCGCCGCTGCCCGCGCCGTCGCTCACGCACCGGTAGCCCGTGCGGCACGACCCCTGGGTGTTGCTGCTCGACGGCGTGCAGGTCACGAAGCAGTAGGCGGTGGCGCCCCGGTCGTTGCTGTAGCAGTCCGAACCCGACGGGCAGCCGGCCGTCATGCAACTCTGGGTGCAGTAGCCGCCCGGGAAGCTGGTGCCGGTGAGGCACTGGCCCCCCGTGCCGCACGTGCTGTTGGTGGTGCAGGCCCCACCGATGGTCGGCGTGGGCGTGTGGTCGTCGTCCGACTGGTAGGGCACCAGCGTGAAGCTGATGTCGCTGGTCGTCTTGCCCTTGGTGACCGTCACGGTCTCCACCTGGGTGGTGTCGCGCCAGAAGCCCACGCGGTCGCCGTCCTCGAAGTAGTCCCCTTCGCCGGTGTCGTCGATGGACGCCAGCACCAGGTAGTCGCGCGGGGTCACCTTCAGGCTGTAGTTGTACCCACCGGCCGCGCGCACCACGGAGATGCCGTCGTCGTCGACCTGCACCTCGCCCGCCGCGTCCAGGTACGCGAACCCGATGACGGCGTCCTTCTCATCCGAGGCGCCCACGCGGAACTTCACCAGCACCTGCGCGTTGCCCGCGCTCGACGCGCCGGTCAGGTCGATCTGCGCCACGTAGCTGCCCGGCGCCAGCGAGCCCGGGGTGACGGTCACGTTCAGCGCCGTGGACTTGTACGCGGGGACCGACAGCGAGGTGCTGGAGACGGACACCGCGGAGGCGTTGGCGCCGGAGACGGCCACGCTCACCTGCAGCGTGCCGCCGCCGTTATTGCGCACCGTCAGCGCCTGCGACGACGCACCGGTGAAGGACAGCTGCGTGGTGGTGATGGCGAGCTTCGGGGGCAGCGTCGGGTCACCGCCGCCCTTGGCGCGCAGCACCGCGGCGTACGCGTCCACCAGGCCCGCGCCGCAGCCCTCGGAGCACTGGCTCGTCTTGTCCGCGGTGTCCTTCAGGATGGCCTCCACGTCCGCCGCCGTGAGCTTGGAATCCTGCGCCAGCATCAGCGCCACGATGCCCGCCACGTGCGGGGTGGCCATGCTGGTGCCCTGGTACCACTCGTAGGAAGGCTGGTTGGTGCTGTTGGGCAGCGTGGACAGCACGCCGTCCGGGAAGCCGTCGCCGTTGCGGTCCTCGCTCGTCTGGCCGCCAGCGGCCATCACGTCCACCTGCGTGCCGAAGTTGGAGTAGCTGGCGCGCTTGCCGTTGAAGCGCACCGCGCCCACGCAGATGACGTTCTGCTGGTTGCAGGGGAAGCTGCCGTTGGTGTTGACGTTCTCGTTGCCCGCGGCCACCACCAGGATGGCCCCGCGCGCGTTTGCCGCGTTGATGGCGGTCTGCATCTCCGTCGACGCAGGACCGTCGCCGCCCAGGCTCATGTTGATGACCCGCGCGGGCGTGGTGTTCAGCCGCACGCCGGTGACGGGGCCGCCGCTGGCCCAGGTGACGCCGGCGATGATGTCCGCCAGCGAGCCGCCCTGCGTGCCCAGCACGCGCACCGGCAGGATGTTGCGGCCGGACCAGGTGACGCCCGCCACGCCCAAGCCGTTGTCGGACGACGCGCCAATGGTCCCCGCCACGTGCGTGCCGTGGAACGATGAGCCGCCGTTGGGCAGGTCCTTGCCGTTGTCCGTCGGGTCCGTGTCCACGCCATCGCCGTCGCCCGCGTTGGTGAGGCTGGAGATGAGGTCCATGCCCGGCAGCACGCGCGAGTTCAGGTCCGGATGCGACGTGATGCCGGTGTCCACCACCGCCACGACGATGGAGCCGCTGCCCGTGCCCAGGTCCCAGGCCGCTGGCAGGTTCATGTTCTTGTAGTGCCACTGCCGCGAGTAGAGCGGATCATTCGGCACGGCCTGCGCCCGCACGCGGACGTTGCTCTCCGCGTTCTGCACGCCCTGCACGGCCAGCACCTGGGAAAGCACGCGCACGTGCTCCGCCTGGGTGAGCGCGCGCACGGTGGGCGCGCCACCGGACATCGCCTGGGGCTGGCTCACCTCGTAGCGCAGCAGGTGCTGCGTATCGCTCAGGAAGGCCTGGTGCACGACGTGGTAGCCCGCGACGCGCGCCTGCGCGACGGCCTCCTCCGCGGACAGGCCCGGCGTGTCGAAGCGGATGATGATCTCTCCCGGCAGCAGCGACGCCTCGTGCGTCAGCTGCTTGGACGGGATGCCCGTGCGCCACACGCCTTGCGCGGCAAGGGCCTTGGAGACCTTCTGGGACAGGTTCTTCGCACCCGGCAGGGAGAAGAACGCATCCAGCGACGAGCTGGCGTTCGCGGCGGCGGAGCCAGCCTGGAACGGCTGCAGAGAGCCCGAGACGGTCCCCTTCGCCGCATCAGTGTCGTCATCATCGTCTTTGTTGTCGCCGGGACAGGCCGCGAGACCGAGCAATCCCAGGAGGGCAAGGCGGCGGAGCATGAACGGAATCCTTGGAAGAACGTGTGAGAGCGTCCGACCCTAGGTCCGCTGCGGGCAATGCGTCCAGCTGTCCGGGGCCTGGCTGGCTGGTCTCCCTTCCTTCGCGGTTTTGCCCTCACGCAAGGTGTTGTCTGGAAGGCAACGCGCAGCTTCGCAGGCAACAACGGAGGACTATCTCCCCAGGTCCTGCAACACCGCCTCCGCCGCGCGGCGCCCCGACGCGAGCGCTCCGTCGATGGACGCGTTCTCGCGATGGTCTCCGCACACGTAGAGCCCCGCGGCCAGCCGCACGGGCCGGTGCGGCTCCACCAGCGCGGACGGAGGCTGCGCGGGCAGTGCCTCCGCGAGCGTGTACGTGCGCAGATGCCGCCACGCGGACACCGCCGCGCCGAACCACTCCGTGAGCTGCGCACGCACACGCGCCTCCAGTGAGTCCTCGCCGCCCGGGTCGTCCACCACCGACACGGACACCAGCGCCTGGCCTGGGGGTGCGTACGCGGCGGAGACCTCGCTCATCACCGCCACGTTGTTCACCGGTCCGCGCCCCTCACCATTGAGCACGAGCCACGGCCCCTCCACCGGCGGCTCCGGCGCCGCGAAGTACAGACACGTCACGCGGTTCATCCGGGGCGCGGGCATGCCCACGAGCAGCGACGCCGCGCTGCCTGGGTCCGTCGCCACCACCACGGCGTCCGCGTGCAGCAGCTCACTGCCCGGCAGGCGCACGCGGTGCCCCCAGACCTCCTCCACGCGCACGCGCATCCGCAGCGCGCCCGAGGGCAGCTTCGCCGCCAGCTGGTCGGGGATGGCGCCCATCCCCTGCGCGGGCACGGCCGCGTAGCCTGTCGCGAACATCCGGAACACGAACTCCAGCATCCGGCTGGACGTCGTCAGCCCCCGCTCCAGGAAGATGCCGCCGAGGAAGGGCGTGAAGAACGCTTCGAGCATCTCCTCGGAGAAGCCCAGGTCCAGCAGGAAGCGCCGCGACTCCTGCTGGGGCCGCTGCCACAAGTCGCCCAATTCGCCAGACGTCGCGTGCTGCCGCAGCTCCAACACGCGCAGCTTGTCCGACAGACCTCCTGGAGCGTCGAACAGATGCGACACCGCCGTGACGGGATGCCGCAGCGGGTCCGCCAGCGTGTGCAGCCGCCCACCCCGCCACACCTTCGCGCCGGGGATGAAGCGTTGGAGCGAGAGGGCCTTCAGGTCCAGCACCCGCTGACCTTCCGGGTAGGCGGTGAGGTACACCTGGAAGCCCCGGTCCAGCAGGAACCCTTCGTGCGAGTCGGTGCGCACTCTTCCGCCCGGTGAGTCCCCTGCTTCCAGCACGTGCGCGTCCACGCGGGCCTCGAGCAGCGCCGTCGCACACGCCAGGCCCGCGAGCCCCCCACCCACCACGATGACCCCGGGCCGCTTCGCCATGGTCCGCCTTCCGTACGAGCGTGCGGACCCTGGCTTGATAACGCCAGGACGTGCAAGCAAGACTCTGGTTCGGTTGCGGGCATCCGACAGTTACGGCAAAGGTTGCCGTGTGCACGGTGCTCCAGGCACACCCACGCAGGCATCCGCCCGCGTGCCCTTTGGAGAGAAAGAGCAGGAGTTCCCCATGCTGATCGTGATGCGCCCAGACGCGACGGACCAGGACATCGAGCGAGTGAACGATGAGATCCGCCGCCGTGGCTGGCATCCGCACGCGATCGCAGGGGGCTCTCGCACCGCCATCGGCATCACCGGCAACCCGGGCGCGGTGGAGCCGGAGCCCTTCCGCGTGCTGCCCGGCGTCGCGGACGCGGTCGCCATCTCCCAGCCGTTCAAGCTGGTCAGCCGCGAGGTGAAGCCGGAGGACAGCCTGGTGCGCGTGGGCGACCTCACGCTCGGCGGCGCGGCCATCCACGTCATCGCGGGTCCCTGCTCCGTGGAGTCGCGCGAGCAGATCATCTCCACCGCGCAGGCGGTGAAGCAGGCGGGCGCCACCATGCTGCGCGGCGGCGCGTTCAAGCCGCGCACCAGCCCCTATGAGTTCCAGGGCCTCAAGGGTGACGGCCTGGCGCTGCTCGCGGAGGCTCGCAAGGAGACGGGCCTGCTGGTGACGACGGAGGTGAAGGACACGGCGACGCTGGACTCCGTCGCGCAGCACACCGACATCCTCCAGGTGGGCGCGCGCAACATGCAGAACTTCAGCCTGCTGGAGGCGGTGGGCGAGACGCGCAAGCCCGTCCTGCTCAAGCGCGGCATCAGCGCCACCATCAAGGAGCTGTTGATGGCGGCCGAGTACATCGTCGCGCGCGGCAACACCCAGGTCATCCTCTGCGAGCGGGGCATCCGCACGTTCGAGAACATGACGCGCAACACGTTGGATTTGAACGCGGTGCCCATGCTCAAGGCGCTCACGCACCTGCCGGTGTTCGTGGACCCGTCGCACGGCATCGGCGTGCGCAAGGCCGTCCCCGCGATGATGCGGGCCGCGGTCGCCGCGGGCGCGGACGGCCTCATCGTGGAGGTGCATCCGGATCCGCCGCGCGCCAGGTCGGACGGCTTCCAGTCGCTGGACTTCTCCGAGTTCGAGAAGGCCATGGGTGAAGTGCGGGCCATCGCCCAGGCGATGGGACGCGAAATGGTCAGGCTGGGATAGGCCATGACACTCAAGGAAGCGCTGGGCAAGGTAGTGGGCCGGCGCGACCTCTCCCGCGAGGAGATGGCCTCCGTGATGGGCCAGATGCTCGCGGGCGAGGCATCCGCCGCGCAGGTCGGTGCGCTGGCGGCCGCGCTGCGCATGAAGGGAGAGACCGAGGACGAAATCCTCGGCGCGGCGGAGGCCATGCGCGCCTGCGCGGCGAAGATTGCTCCCCTGGCGGAGGTGGTGCTCGACACCTGCGGTACGGGGGGTGACGGAGCGCACACCTTCAACATCTCCACCGCGGTGGCCTTCGTGGCCGCCGGGGCGGGGGTGACGGTGGCCAAGCACGGCAACCGCGCGGTCTCCAGCCGCTGCGGCAGCGCGGACGTGCTGGCGGCGCTGGGCGTGTCCATGGAGCGGGCGCACGCGCAGGTGGCGCGAGACATCGACGAGCACGGGGTGGGCTTCCTCTTCGCGCCCTCGCACCACAGTGCGCTGAGGCACGTGGCGCAGGCGCGCAGGGACCTGGGCTTCCACAGCGTGTTCAACCTGCTGGGGCCGCTGACGAACCCCGCGGGCGCGCGCTACCAGCTGCTGGGCACGTTCGACCGGCAGCGCGTGGAGCAGACCGCGCGCGTGCTGGGGCGCCTGGGCAGCCGGCGCGCCTGGGTGGTGCACGGACACGACGGGCTGGATGAGATTTCGCCGTGCGCGCCCACGGAGGTCGCGGAGCTGTGCGCGGACGGCACCGTGCGCCGCTTCACCGTGACGCCGGAGGACGCGGGCCTGACGACGGTGCCGCGAGAGTCCATCGCGGGAGGCGACGCGGACGAGAACGCGAAGCGCCTGCGCGGGTTGCTCGCGGGAGAGCGTGACGGAGTGCGTACGGCGGTGCTGCTCAACGCGGCCGCCGCGCTGCTCATCGTGGGGCTCGTGGACACCCTGAAGGAAGGCGTGAAGCGGGCCGAGCACGCCATCGACTCCGGGGCCGCCGAACGCAAGCTCGCGGCGCTCATCCAGCGGGTCGCGGCATGACGGCGCGCACTTCCAAACCGAAACTGGCTGCGCGCCTCCGCACGCGGGCGTTGTCGTGGGAGCCCTCTCCGCGCGGTTCACGGCGTTCGCCTCCACGCGAGGTGCCGGCATGACCGCTCTTACCACGAAGCACGCGGCGGTCACCTCCTACACGCGAGGCGTCGTCGCGGGCGCCCGCGCCGCGCGGCACACAGCGGCGGGCCTCCGCACGCGAGGCACTCCATCATGACGACCTCCTCATCGGCCGCGAAGCCCGTTGAAGCACCGGGCACGCTGGACGTCATCATGGCGCGCAAGCGCCGGGAGCTGGGCACCCGCCCGCCGCCCACGCACGGCGCGCATCCCCCGACGCGGGACTTCGCGCAGGCGCTGGTGCGGCGCACGCTCGGACATCCGGTCAACGTCATCGCGGAGGTGAAGCGCAAGAGCCCCTCGGGCGGCGACTTCCCCCACGCGGACGTGGTCGCGGTGGCCCGTTCCTACGAAGCCGCGGGCGCCTGCGCCATCAGCGTGCTCACGGACGGGCCGGACTTCGGCGGCAGCCTGGAGGACCTGGTCGCGGTCCGGGCCGCCGTCTCCATCCCCGTGCTGCGCAAGGACTTCCTCGTCGCCGCCAGCGAGGTGGAGGAGAGCGCGGCCTGGGGCGCGGACGCGGTGCTGCTCATCGCGGATGCGCTCGGGGATTCGGAGCTCCGGGAGATGATCGCCGCGGCGAAGCAGGTGCGCGTGGCCGCGCTCGTGGAAGCCCACACGGAGGCGCACGCCGAACGCGCACTCGCCGCGGGCGCGAGCATCATCGGCCTCAACAACCGCAACCTCGCCACGCTGAAGACGGACACTGGCACGGCGCTCCGGGTGATGCCCGCGCTGCGCTCCCGGTCCACCGCGCTGGTGGCGGAGAGCGGCCTCAAGCACCTGGCGGACCTCACCGCCGCGCGCGACGCGGGCGCCAACGCCGTGCTCGTGGGCGAATCTCTTTTGCGTGACGCGGACCCTGGCCGGGCCCTGCGACGGCTGCTCGGCCTGGAAGGCAGCGGGACATGAGGGTCCTGGTGAAGGTCTGCGGCGTGACGCGCGTCGCGGACGCGAAAGGCGTGTGGGCCGCGGGCGCGGACGCGATGGGGCTCAACTTCCATCCGGGTTCTCCCCGCTTCGTGGACCTGGCCACGGCGGCGGAGCTCGCACGCACGCGGCCCCCGTTGGCCTCCATGGTGGGCGTGTTCGTCAACGCGAAGCCGGAGGACATCCGGGTGCGCGTGCGCGAGTGCGGCCTCACCACCGTGCAACTCCACGGCGATGAGTCCCCCGAGGACTGCTCCGGCTACGGCGTGCCCGTCATCAAGGCGCTGCGCGTGCGCGGGCCGGACGACGTGGAGAAGGCCAGGAGCTACGTGGGCGTGGGTGATGTCGCGGGGCTGCTCCTGGACGGCGCGGCCCCGGGCTACGGCGGTGGCGGCGTCACCTTCGACTGGGCGCTGGTGAAGCAGCTGTCGGACTGCGGCCTGCCGGTGCTGGTGGCGGGCGGCCTCAAGCCTTCCAACGTGGCCGAGGCCGTGAAGGCCACCCGGCCCTACGGTGTGGACGTGGCCAGCGGAGTGGAGTCCTCCCCTGGCATCAAGGACCTGGACGCGGTGCGCGCCTTCGTGCGCACGGTCCAGTCCCTCAACCTCTGAGGAGTCGTGCCATGACGACGGACACTGCCGTGGGCCGCTTCGGCCGTTACGGCGGACGCTATGTGCCGGAGACCCTGGTCCCGGCGCTGCTGGAGCTGGAAGAGGCCTACGCGAAGGCGCAGCAGGACGCGTCCTTCGGCGAGGAAGTGACCCGCGTGCTGCGCGAATACGTGGGCCGTCCCACCACGCTGACGCCAGCGCACCGCCTCACGGAGTCGTGGGGTGGCGCGCAGGTGTGGCTCAAGCGCGAGGACCTGGCGCACACGGGCGCGCACAAAATCAACAACACCGTGGGACAGGTGCTGCTCGCCCGGCGCATGGGCAAGAAGCGCATCATCGCGGAGACGGGCGCGGGCCAGCACGGCGTGGCCACCGCCACCGCGTGCGCGCTCTTCGGCCTGCCCTGCGAGGTGTTCATGGGCGCGCTGGACGTGGAGCGCCAGGCGCTCAACGTCTTCCGCATGCGCGCGCTGGGCGCGGTGGTGCGGCCGGTGGAGTCGGGCTCGCGCACGCTCAAGGACGCGATGAACGAAGCCATGCGCGTCTGGGTGTCGCAGGTGCAGGACACCTACTACGTCATCGGCAGCGCGGCGGGCCCGCACCCCTACCCCACCATCGTGCGCGACTTCCAAGCCGTCATCGGCCGCGAGATTCGCGCCCAGACGCTGGCCACGATGGGCCGGCTGCCGGACGCCATCATCGCGTGCGTGGGCGGCGGCTCGAACGCCATCGGCGCGCTGCACCCCTTCATCCCGGACACGGCGGTGCGGCTCGTCGGAGTGGAGGCGGGAGGCCACGGCCTGGACTCCGGCCAGCACGGCGCGTCGCTGACGCTGGGCACGGAGGGCGTGCTGCACGGCTCGCGCTCGCTGGTGCTCCAGGACGAGAACGGCCAGATTCAGGAGGCGCACAGCATCTCCGCCGGTCTGGACTACCCGGGCGTGGGGCCGGAGCTGGCGCACCTGGCGAAGACGGGGCGCATGGAGGTGCGCACCGCGACGGACGACGAGGCGCTCACGGCCTTCTACGAGGTCGCGCGCTCGGAGGGCATCCTCCCCGCGCTGGAGACGTCGCACGCGTTCGCGGCGGCGCGCTCGCTGGCCCGCGACATGGGCAAGGGCAAGCACCTGGTCATCAACTGCTCGGGCCGGGGTGACAAGGACGTGGCGACCATCTCGGCGCGCGGAGTGCCGCCTGCGACGGGGGTGAAGTCATGAGCACGGAGCTGGGCAAGGCATTCGCGAAGGCAAAGGCCCGCGGAGAAGGCGCGCTGGTGGCGTACGCGATGGCGGGCGACCCGGACCTGCCGAAGTCCGTGGACGTGTTCGCCGCCATGGTGGAGGGCGGCGCGGACGTGCTGGAGATTGGCGTGGCGTTCAGCGACCCCATCGCGGACGGCCCCGTCATCCAGGCCGCTTCGGAGCGGGCGCTGAAGGCCGGAGCCACCCTGCGCCGCGTGCTGGACGAAGTGGTGCCGGAGGTGCGCCGCCGCTGCCCGGAGACGCCGCTGGTCATCATGACCTACGTCAACGTGGTGATGGCCATGGGCGAGGAGCGCTACGCGAAGCTCGCGCGCGAGCGGGGCATCGTGGGCACCATCCTCCCGGACCTGCCACCCGAGGAGAGCGCGAGCATCCGCGCCGCGTTCGACAAGGAGGGCGTGGACCTGGTGCCGCTGTGCGCGCCCACGACGCCGCCCGCGCGCGCGGAGGCCATCGCGAAGGACGCGCGAGGCTTCGTCTATTGCGTGTCCGTGGCGGGCGTCACCGGCATGCGCGCGGAGCTGCCGCCGGACCTGTCCCAGCGGCTGGACCTGGTGAAGCGCGCCGCGTCCGTGCCGGTGGTGGCGGGCTTCGGCATCTCCAACGCGGAAACGGCCCGGCCGCTGGTGGCCCACGCGGACGGCGTCGTCGTGGGCAGCGCGCTGGTGAAGGCCGCCCACTCGGACGGTCCGGCCGCGGCGAAGCAGCTCTGCGCGGACATCAAGCGCGGCCTGAAGCGCTAAGGTCCGCTCCACGCGCCGGCACGTCGCCGGCGCGAGGAGACCGGACATGCACACCCCGCCCATCCTGGGGCCCACCCTCGAAACGCCGCGCCTCATCCTGCGTCCGCCCACGCTCCAGGACCTGGAGGGCTTCGTGGCGATGATGGCGGACGAGGAGTCCGCGCGGTACATCGGCGGCCTCCAGCCCCGCTCCAACGTGTGGCGCGCCGTCTGCGCCATGGCCGGCTCCTGGGTGCTCCAGGGCTTCGCCATGTTCTCCGTGTTCGAGAAGTCCACCGGCAAGTGGGTGGGCCGGCTCGGGCCCTGGCAGCCCGCGGAGTGGCCGGGCCCGGAGGTCGGCTGGGGCCTGTCGCGCGACGCGTGGGGCAAGGGCTACGCGACGGAGGGCGCGGCGGCCACCATCGACTGGGCCTTCGACCATCTCGGGTGGACGGAGGTCATCCACTCCATCTCCCCTCCGAACGAGCCCTCGAAGCAGGTGGCCCGCCGGCTGGGTTCGCGCTTCCTGCACATGGGCATGCTGCCGGCGCCCTACAACGACCATGCGGTGGAGATCTGGGGCCAGAGCCGTGAGGATTGGCGGACACGCAAGCGGTAGCGCGTGCACTTTTCCCTCCCGTCCCGCCACGGGCTGACACAGATTGGCGCCATGAACACACGCGCCCCCCAGGTGGTCCTCGTCCGTCACGGTGAGACGGAGTGGAGCCGCAGCAGCCAGCACACCGGCCGCACGGACCTGCCACTGTTGGAAGAGGGCCGCCAGATGGCGGAGCGGCTCCACGCGCCCCTGAGCAAGTGGCGCTTCGCCGCCGTGTGGACCAGCCCGCTGACGCGCGCGCAGGAGACGTGCGTGCTCGCGGGCTACGGCGACGTGGCCCAGAAGAAGAACGACCTGATGGAGTTCAACTACGGCGACTACGAGGGCCGCACCGGCGCGGACATCCGCACCACGCGCCCGGACTGGACGCTGTGGCAGGACGGCGTGCCCAATGGCGAAACGCTGGAGGACGTGGGCACCCGAGCCGACCGCATCATCGCGGAGGCGCGCGCCCTCCAGGACGACGTGCTCCTCTTCTCGCACGGGCACATGCTGCGCATCCTCGCCTCGCGCTGGCTGGGCCTGCCCCCGGACGGAGGCAGGCTCTTCCACCTGGGCACTGCGTCCATCAGCGTGCTGGGCTCCGAGGCCGGCGGCAAACAGCCGGTCCTCGTGAGCTGGAACGACACCACGCACCTGAAGGACTGACGCCCGCTACAGCTTCCCCTCCAGGAAGTTGCGCACCAGCGACGGGCCTTCCGGCGTCAGCACGCTCTCTGGATGGAACTGCAGGCCCACCACCGGCCGCGTGCGGTGACGCAGCGCCATCACCAGGCCATCCTGGCTCCACGCGGTGGCCTCCAACTCCGCGGGCATGGACTCCGCCGCCACCACCAGCGAGTGGTAGCGCGCCGCCTGGAAGCCCTGCCGCATGCCGGTGAAGACGCCGGTGCCGCCGTGCCGGATGTGCGCCGCCTTGCCATGCACGGGCTCCGGCGCGCGCACCACCTGTCCGCCAAACGCAGCACCAATCGACTGGTGTCCCAGGCACACGCCCAGCACCGGCACTCGAGACTGGGAGATGGCCGCCACGCTCACCCCGGCCTCGTGCGGCGTGCACGGCCCCGGAGACACCACCAGGTGGGACGCACCCGACGCCGCGATGCCCGCGACATCCAGCGCGTCGTTGCGCACGACCTTCACCTCCGCGCCCAGCGTGTAGAGCAACTGCACCAGGTTGAAGGTGAACGAGTCGTAATTGTCGATGACGAGGATCACCGCCCACCTCCTTCGCGAGCCAGGCGCAGCGCGGCGGCCATGGCGCCCGCCTTCGCCTCCGTCTCGTCCGCTTCCTTCATGGGGTCCGAGTCCGCCACCAGCCCCGCCCCGGCGGTCCACATGGTGCGGTCGCCATCCACGAAGAAGGTGCGCAGCGCGATGGCCACATCCAGCGTGCCGCAGAAGGACAGGTAGCCCACCGCGCCGGCATAGGGCCCGCGCCGCATGGGCTCCAGCTCGTCGATGATCTGCATCGCGCGGATCTTCGGTGCGCCTGAAACAGTGCCCGCGGGGAAGGTGCTCGCCAGCGCGTCCAGCGCGTCGAAGCGCGTGGTGTCCAGCTTGCCGCGCACCTGGGACACGATGTGCATCACGTGGCTGTAGCGCTCGATGATCATCAGGTCCTCGATGCGCACCGTGCCCGGCGCGGCCACCCGGCCCACGTCGTTGCGCCCCAGGTCCACCAGCATGATGTGCTCGGCGCGCTCCTTCTCGTCCGCGAGCAGCTCCTTCTCCAGCGCCTGGTCCTCGGCCTCGGAGCCGCCCCGGCGGCGAGTGCCCGCGATGGGCCGCACCACCACATCCCCATCGCGCACCTGCACCAGCAACTCCGGTGACGCGCCCACCAGCGCGCGCGCCTCGCCCAGGTCCACCAGGAACAGGTACGGAGACGGATTCACGCGCCGGAGCGCGCGGTAGAGCGACAGCGGAGGGATGGCGCCCTTCGCCTCGAACCTGCGCGCGAGCACCGCCTGGAAGCAGTCGCCCGCGCGCACGTACTCCTGCACCTTCTCCACCGCCCGGGCGTAGCCCTCGCGGTCCCAGCACGCGACGGGGGCCGGCGCGTTCTTCTGCGCGGGGACGGCGGCGTAGGCCTCCGGCGACAGCGGCCGGCGCAGCTTCTCCGCCATTGCCTCCGCGCGTCCTTCCGCGTCCTTCAGCGCCGCCGCGACACTGCCGTGCAGCGCGGGCCGAGCGATGGTGATGGCCTTGAGCGTCTGGGTGCGCGTGTCGTGGGTGACGAAGTCCTCCGCGATGAGCCACTCGGAGTCCGGGAAGCCCGTGTCGCGCGGATGGCGGTCCGGCACGCTCGGCTCGAACCACGACGTGGCGTTGTAGCCCAGGTAGCCCACGAGCCCGCCCAGGAAGGGCGCCTCGCCCGGCAGCGTCGCCACGGACAGCTCGCGCCACAGCGTGCGCAGCACGTCCAGCGGCCGGCCCTCGCGGCGCTCCTCATGCGAGCCACGCCACAACGTGAGCCCGTCGCGGTCCAGCCGCACGCGGCCCGCCGGGTTCACGCCCACGTGGCTGTAGCGCCCGAAGCGCTCGCCGCCGTAGCACGACTCGAGGATGAAGCCGCGGCTTCCACCGCCCAGCTTCAGGTATGCCGACAGCGGTGTATCCAGGTCCGCCGGCAACTCCACCGACACCGGCACCGCCTGGCCTGCTTCCGCGCGCTGCCGGTAGGCTGCCTTCCGCTCCTGCGCATCCATGGTCGATTGCCCTGACCCCCTCTTCCTTCACCCGGAGGGGCTCCCGGGTGCCCGGCCTTCCGGGCCCTGCACCTACGGCTTCTTCACCTTCGTGAACACGCCGTCATTCCACTGATAGACCTCGCGCGCCGTAACCGTCCACGCCTTGCCTTCTTCCTCTTCCTCGACGGTCTTGCGCGTCACCACGGCCTGCTTCGCGGCCGCCTGGAAGGCCACCTTGAAGGTGCTGAAGTTCGGCGCGTCCGACAGCCCGGCCGCCTCCAGCGCGAGCTTCGCCTTGCCGAGCACGCCCTTCGCCTTCTTCCCGTCCGCCTGCGTGTAGCTCACGTACGTGGTGATGAAGTCCCCGCAGCGCTCCGGCGTGGACTCCATCTCCAGCAGCGCCACGCCCGCCTTCTTCGCGGGAACCAGGCGCATCTTCACCGGACCGCCATGGCCTTCACCGTAGGCCGTGGAGGCCACCTGCACGTCCACGCTGCTCACGCGCCGGGGCGGCTTCACGTTCGGCTCCAGCACGCGCACGCGAGCCTTGAACTCGTTGCTCATCACCACCGTGGCCACTTCCATCTCACCGTCCCCGTCCAGGTCGGCCTCGATGCGGAATGGAGTGAGCGTGTTGCCGAACACCCAGCCCGTGACGGGCGCGGCACCCGCGGGCGCCTTCGCGTCCACCACCGCCACCTG
Source organism: Corallococcus sp. AB018 (assembly GCF_003986945.1). Classification (NCBI taxonomy): domain Bacteria; kingdom Pseudomonadati; phylum Myxococcota; class Myxococcia; order Myxococcales; family Myxococcaceae; genus Corallococcus; species Corallococcus sp. AB018. The sequence goes on from NZ_RAWR01000114.1 coordinate 17,649, forward strand.
GTACCAGGTGTTGACGTACTCCCCGACCTTCGCGCGGGTCCCCGCCTTCACCACCTTCACGGGCGTGCCCAGCATCAACGTCTGGACCACGGCCGCGTCCGCCGCCGCGTTCGCGCGCAGGTTCCCCTCGTCCACGCCCAGATAGACCGTCCGCCCCGCTTCGAAGGAGGTGAACTCGAAGCTCTCGGGGGCCGGCGCGGCGCCCTCCTCCGCCATCACGGCGCTGTATTCGAGCACCGTCTCGGAGTCCGGTTCTTGCGTCAGGATGAGGGACAAGAAGAGCGCGGACGGCGTCATCACAAAGGGTCCGAGGTTGGGGTTTCCGGGTTTATCCCCTGTCCACGCCCACCATCCAAGGGGCCCTCCGGTCCCTGGCTTCGTCGTTTGGAGCGCAAGCAAGGTCAGGACGGCCGCCCGCCCCCTTGTCAGCGGAGCGCGCGAGAGGGTCCGGCCGTGGGTGGCCCCTGCTCCAAGGCCTCGTTACCTCTAGAGGACCGTGGCCACCGCGACCCACCAGGAACGAATGCCGCTGGTTTCCGTGACGCCGCAGGGGCTGTATTGCCAGGCGGGGAACTTCCACATCGACCCATGGCGTCCGGTGGAGCGGGCGCTCGTCACGCACGCGCACGGCGACCACGCCCGAAGTGGGAGCAAACGCTACCTGGGGGCAGCTCCCGGCCGAGGCCTGTTGCAGCGCCGCCTGGGAGCGGACGCGGTCATCGACACGCTGGAGTACGGCGAGAAGCTGACCGTGGGCGACACCACCGTGAGCTTCCATCCCGCGGGCCACGTGCTGGGCAGCGCGCAGATCCGCGTCGAGCACCGGGGCGAGGTCTGGGTCATCTCCGGCGACTACAAGCGCACGCCGGACCCCACGTGCGCGCCCTTCGAAGTGGTGCGCTGCAACACCTTCATCACCGAGGCGACGTTCGGCCTGCCCATCTACCGTTGGGATGAGACGGGCCTCGTGGCCCAGGACATCCTGCGCTGGTGGGACGCGAACCGCGAGGCGGGCCGCTCCGCGGTGCTGTTCTGCTACGCGCTGGGCAAGGCACAGCGCTTGTTGGCGGAGCTGGGGAAGCTGACGGACCGGCCGGCCTACGTGCACGGCGCGGTGAACGGGCTCGTCACCGCGTACCGCGAGGCGGGCATCGCGATGCTGCCCACGCAGATGGTGTCGGAGACGGAGAAGGGCACGTCCTTCGCGGGCGCGCTGGTGCTGGCGCCGCCGAGCGCGGCCGGCTCCACGTGGATGCGCCGCTTCGGCGAAGCGGAGACGGGCTTCGCGTCGGGGTGGATGCGCGTGCGAGGCAACCGGCGCCGTCGAGGCTACGACCGGGGCTTCGTGCTCTCCGACCACGCGGACTGGCCGGACCTGCTGCGCACGGTGGCGGACACACAGGCGGAGAAGGTGCTCGTCACGCACGGCTACACCGACCCCTTGTCGCACTACCTGCGGGAGCGGGGCGTGGATGCCTCGCCGCTCGCCACGCCCTTCGAGGGCGAAGCGGAGGACTGACGCGTGCGCGCCCTGGCCGACCTCTACGACACGCTCGACCAGACGACCTCCACCAACGCGAAGGTGGAGGCGATGGCGCGCTACTTCCGGCAGACGCCACCGGAGGACGCGGCCTGGGGACTGTTCTTCCTCACAGGTCAGAAGCTCAAGCGACTGCTCACGTCGAAGCTGCTGGTGGGCTGGACTCAGGAACTCACGGGCATCTCGGGCTGGCTCTTCGACGAGGTCTACGCGTCGGTGGGAGACCTGGCGGAGGTGATTGCCCTGCTGCTCGACGGAGCGAACCTCCCGCCCGAGCACGCCGAGGAGCTTCCCCTCTCACGTTGGTTGGAAGAGCGACTGCTGCCCCTGCGTGGCCTGGACGCGGCGGAGCAGCGCGAGCGAGTCGTGGGCTGGTGGAAGTCCATGCCCCGCCGCGAGCTGTTCCTCCTCAACAAGATGCTCACAGGCGAATTGCGCGTGGGCGTGTCCAACACGCTGGTGGTGCGAGCCATCGCGCAGGTCACCGGCCTGCCCCCGCCCAGCGTGGCGCACCGGCTGATGGGCACGTGGACGCCGACGAAGGCGTTCTTCGAACAGCTCGTGGCACCGGACGTATCGGACGGGCACGTGTCGCGCCCATATCCGTATTACCTCGCGTCGCCGCTGGAGCAGCCAGCGGAGTCCCTGGGCGAATTGAGCGACTGGCTCGTCGAATGGAAGTGGGACGGCATCCGGGGCCAACTCATCCGACGCCAGGGCGAGGTGTTTCTCTGGAGCCGGGGCGAGGAGCTGATCACCGAACGCTTCCCCGAAATCACCGAAGCCGCACGGGCCCTGCCCGAAGGCACGGTACTCGACGGCGAGGTGATGGCCTACGAGGACGGAGTCCCCCTGCCCTTCGCCCGGCTCCAGCGCCGCATTGGCAGACAGAAGCTCACGCCCAAGGTGCTGGCGGAGGCCCCCGCCGCGTTCGTCGTCTACGACCTGCTGGAGCAGGACGGAAAGGACTTGCGAGAACTGCCCCTGCGCGAGCGCCGCGCGAGGCTGGAGGCCCTGCTCAAGGACCACCCACGCTTCCCCATCTCCCCCACGGTGACAGCCGCTTCGTGGGAAGAACTGGCGGAGCTGCGCAAGGAGTCCCGCGCTCGCAACGTCGAAGGCCTGATGCTCAAGCGCCTGGACTCGGTGTACCAGACGGGGCGCAAGCGCGGCGATTGGTGGAAGTGGAAGATCGATCCGTACACCGTGGATGCGGTGCTGCTCTACGCGCATCCAGGTCACGGCCGGCGCTCGTCGCTCTACACGGACTACACCTTCGCGGTGTGGAACGGCGAGGACCTGCTCCCGGTGACGAAGGCCTACTCGGGCCTCACCGACGAGGAGATTGGCAAGCTGGACCGGTGGATCCGCGCCCACACGCGGGAGAAGTTCGGCCCGGTGCGCTCGGTGGATCCGGAGCAGGTGTTCGAGCTGCACTTCGAAGCCATCGCCCCGTCCCCGCGCCACAAGTCAGGCATCGCCCTGCGCTTCCCACGCATCGCCCGCTGGCGCGCGGACAAGACGGCGAGGGACGCGGACACGCTCGACTCGTTGAAGGGGCTGCTTCATGCAGCCCACTAGGCCCCGCCGCAATCGCATGCGCGGCAAGCACGCGCCGGAGAAGCAGGGCGAATCACCGAAGCCAACAAAGACTCGCGCAAAGCGCCCCGCGCCCCGAAGCCCATCCCCATACAAAGGCACGCCGCTGGCTCAACTCCGCCAGTGGTTCGCATCCAAGGGCTGGACGCCCTACGCCTTCCAGGAAGAAGCGTGGGCCGCCTACGCACGAGGAGACAGCGGCCTCATCCACGTGCCCACCGGCGCGGGCAAGACATACGCCGCATACCTCGGCCCGCTGGCGGACGTGGCGGAGCGCAATCAGAAGGGCCTCCAAATCCTCTACCTCACGCCACTGCGAGCCATGTCGCGTGACGTGGAGCAGGCCCTGCGCGAACCGCTGATGGCATTGGACACGGACCTGGAGGTGGAGAGCCGCACGGGCGACACGTCCTCTTCCGTGCGCCAACGTCAGCGCGAGCGCCTACCTCAGGTCCTCATCACCACGCCGGAGTCCCTGTCGCTCCTTCTGACACAGGAGCAGGCCGCGGAGAACTTCGCCTCACTGCGCGCCGTCATCGTGGACGAGTGGCACGAACTGCTCGCATCCAAGCGAGGCACCCAGGTGGAACTCGCTCTGGCCCGCCTGCGCCACTTCGCTCCGAGCCTGCGCATCTGGGCGCTGTCCGCCACGCTCGCCAATCTGGAGGAGGCCGCGCGCACTGTCGTGGGCACGGACCGCAAGCCCACGCTGGTCAGCGCGGATCTGCAGCGCCCCGTGCACGTGGAGACGCTGCTGCCAGAGGAGGTGGACACCTTCCCGTGGGCCGGGCACCTGGGCTTCACCATGCTCCCACGCGTGGCGGACTGGCTGGACCCCACGCAGTCCACACTCCTCTTCACCAACACCCGCTCACAGGCGGAGCGCTGGTTCGAAGGACTGCGCTTCCTGCGCCCCGAGTGGGAACACCTGCTCGCGCTGCATCACGGTTCCATCGACCGCGAGGAGCGAGAGCGCGTGGAAGGAGGCCTCAAGGACGGGAGCCTGCGCCTCGTCGTGTGCACGTCATCACTGGACCTGGGCGTGGACTTCGGCCCGGTGGAGCGAGTCATCCAGATAGGAAGTCCCAAGGGCATCGGCCGCACGCTCCAACGCGCGGGCCGCAGCGCGCACCGTCCCGGAGCCACGTGCCGCATCCTCTTCGTCCCCACGCACGCGCTCGAACTGGTGGAGATGGCCGCCGCCCGAGACGCCATCGCGCGCCGCGAAGTGGAGCCGCGCACGCCCTTGTCCAAGCCGCTCGACGTGCTGGCCCAGCACCTGGTGACGTGCGCACTGGGAGGAGGCTTCACCCGCGAGGCCCTGCGCGACGAGGTCCGCACCGCCACGAGCTACGCGTCCCTCACCGACGAGGAGTTCGACTGGGCCCTCACCCTGGTGCGCGAAGGAGGCCCCACGCTGCGCGCCTACCCGGAGTTCCGCCGCGTGGTGGAGGTGAACGGCCGCCTCCGCGTGCCCGATGCGCGCCTCGCCCGGCTGCACCGGCTCAACATCGGAACCATCACGTCGGACGCATCCGTGCAGCTGCGCTACTGGAGCGGCGGAACCCTGGGCACGGTGGAGGAGTCCTACGTCAGCCGCCTGAAGCCTGGAGACACCTTCCTCTTCGCGGGCCGCCGGCTGGAGTTCAGCCGCTTCAAGGACATGACGGCGTACGTGAAGCCCGCGAAGGCCAAGGCCACCCAGACGCCACGCTGGGGCGGCAGCCGCCTGCCCCTGTCCACCTCGCTCGCGTCCGCGATGCGCCGCACGCTGGAGGCCGCGCGCCAGGGCGACGTCACCCGCGACGAGGTCGCCGCCGCATGGCCCATCCTCGACGCACAGGCCCGCCTGTCCCGCATCCCCAGCGACGGCCGCTGTCTGGCGGAGACCTGCCGCACGCGGGACGGCTACCACCTCTTCCTGTATCCCTTTGAAGGAAGGCTCGTGCACGAAGGCCTGGCGGCGCTCCTCGCCCTGCGCCTCACGCGCCTGCAGAAGGCCACCTTCAGCCTGTCCGTGAACGACTACGGCCTGGAGCTGCTCACCTCCACACCGTTCCCCTTCGATGAAGCCCTGCGCGCGGCCCTCTTCACCCGCGAGCACCTGGTGGAGGACATCCTGGAGAGCGTGAACCTGAGCGAGCTCGCGCGCCGGCAGTTCCGCGACATCGCCCGTGTGGCCGGACTGGTGATGCCGGGCCTGCCCGGAGCGCGCAAATCCACCCGCCAGGTCCAGGCCAGCGCCGCGCTCCTCTATGACGTCTTCGTGAAGTACGACCCGGACAACCTCCTCTTGCGCCAGGCCCGCCGCGAGGTCCTGGAACATCAGTTCGAACAGGGCCGGCTCGCGCGCACCCTGGAGCGCCTGGAGGCGCACCCCGTCGAAGTCGTCCATGTCCACCGGCCCTCGCCGCTGGGCTTCCCGCTCGTCGTCGAGCGCATCAGCGCGAGCGTGTCCAACGAATCCCTGCTGGACCGCGTGCAGCGCCTCAAGGAGCGATGGTCCCAGGCCGATGCCAGACCCGCGTAGCGGAGGTGGACGTGGAGCTGCTCCCGGAACGGGCCTTGCACTGGCCCGAGGCCGGCGTGCTCGCGGTGGCCGACCTGCATTGGGGCAAGACGGAGTCCTTCCAGCAGCACGGCATCCCCCTCCCCCTGGGGGTCCTGGATGACGACCTGGCCCGCCTCTCCGCCGCCCTCACCGCCACCAGCGCCCGGCGACTCCTATTGGTGGGGGACCTCGTGCACTCGCGCCAGGGGCTCACCGCGGACGTCATCAGCCGCGTGAATACCTGGCGCGAAGCTCATGCATCACTAGAAGTCGTGCTGATACGCGGCAACCATGACCGCCACGTGCGGACCCTTCCGCCCTCCTGGAGGATGGAGGACCGCGCGGAGGTATTAGACGAAGGCCCGTTCCGCTTCGCCCACCACCCGGAGCCGGCCACCGGACGCTACGTCTGGGCCGGGCACCTCCACCCCATGGTGCGGCTGTCGGGCGGAGCGGACCGGCTGCGGCTGCCCTGCTTCCACCTGGGCCCCGGCGTGGGCGTCCTGCCCGCGTTCAGCGCCTTCACGGGCGGTATGGACGTGCGGCGGGGAAGGAAGGACCGCGTCTACGCCATCGCCGGCACCGCGGTGGTGGAGGTCTAGCGCCATGAGCCAGGCCGAACGCCGCCGCGTCCTCCGGATCATCGCCACCGATGACACCCGCGACCCCGTCGACACGGACTCCCAGTAGCCCCGATTCATGCGCGGCGCGGACCGTCGCACCCTGTAGCGCGCGCCCTGAAAGGGATTGATCCCAGAGGGAAGAGTCTCCTCGCGCAAAGCTCCCTTCCGATCGCCAGAAGCGGGATTCATCACCGCGCGCGGGCAACTTGTCGCAACCGCCCCAGAAGGTGCTAAGCGCTCCTTATTCCCACTCCCCACAGAATGGTTGACACTGCCGTGCTCATGAATGATGGTCCCGCGCCGCATTGGGTCGGGAAGTTCATGAGGGACCCGCGCCCACGGCACCATCCTAGAGGTTCGTTGGACGTGACTGCCTTGCCGTCTGAGCGCCAGGAGCCACCGCCCGCCCGGTCCACCGGGACCGGGACGGCCCCCCTGACTTCCGCGCCGAACGGTTTCCCCGCGTCCACCCCTGCTTTCATGTCGCCTTCAGTCCCCTTGCCCCTGGTCCTGGTATGAGCGGCCCTCTCTTCCCACGCTGGACGAATACGGTGTCGCGCCTGTCGGCCGCGATGCTCCTCGCCGTGCCCGCCATCGCCATCGGCGGCCTCTTGGCCTACGTGCGCTCTCCGCTCGTGACCAATCAGGCGCGCCCGGTGGAACAGCCCATCGAGTTCGACCACCGGCACCACGCCGGTGACGAGCAGATCGACTGTCGCTACTGCCATTGGTCGGTGGAGAAATCCCCGTCGGCGGGCATCCCCTCCACCACCGTGTGCATGTCCTGCCACGCGCAGGTGTGGAACAAGAGCCCGTACCTCACCGAGGTCCGCAAGGCGTTCTTCGCCGACCAGCCCATCCCCTGGGTCCGCGTCCACAACCTGCCGGACTTCGTCTACTTCAACCACTCCATCCACGTGGGCAAGGGCGTCGGCTGCGCCACCTGCCACGGCCGAGTGGACCAGATGGGCGCCATCGAGCAGTCCGCCCCGCTGACGATGAGCTGGTGCCTGGATTGCCACCGCAACCCCGGCCCCAACCTCCGGCCCCCGGAGTTCATCACCAGCATGACCTGGGCGCCCCCCGCGGCGAAGGCGGAAGCTGAAGCTCTCGCCGAGACGCTCATCAAGGAATACGACGTTCACTCGCGCACGAGCTGCTCCACATGCCACCGATGAACACCAAGCCTGACAGCGCGCCCGCGCAGGAAACCCCCTCGTCCTTCGCGCTCCCGGTCGTCTCGGGCCGCAACGAGGCCGCCCCCCACGCGCACTCCCACGACGACGTCGTGGGTGAAGCGCTCGACCACGCCTCCACCCGCGCCGTTGCCGCGGAGGGCGCGTACGGCAAGACGTACTGGCTCGGCCTGGAGGAGAAGCTCGCCACGCCGGAGTTCCTGGAGGAGACCCGCCCGGAATTCCCCGTCGGCGCGGACCTTCCCCCCACCGGCTTCGCCCGCCGCGAGTTCATGCAGCTGATGGGCGCGTCGCTCGCCCTGGCTGGCGCCACCGCGTGCAGCACCCGTCCGCAGGATGAGCGGATGGTGGCGTACACGAAGACGCCGCCGGAAGTGACCCCGGGCAACCCGCTGCACTACGCGTCCGGCATGACGCTCGGAGGCCACACCTCCGGCCTGCTGATCACCGCGCGCGAAGGCCGCCCGGTGAAGATCGAAGGCAACCCCCAGCACCCCATCAACCAGGGCGCTGCCGGCGTCTTCGAGCAGGCGTTCCTGCTCTCGCTCTATGACCCGCAGCGCGCCCGCGTGCTGCGCCAGGGCAACAACCCCCGCTCGCTGCGCGTTCTGGCCGAGGACATCTCCTCCCTCGTCAGCCAGAGGGCCGTGGCCGACGGTGGCAGTCGCCTGCGCTTCCTCACGGAGCCCATCAGCTCCCCGATGCTGCGCGACGTGACGGGCCGCATCCAGAAGAAGCTGCCCAACGCGCGCTTCCACGCGTTCTCGTCCATCACGGACTCCGCCGCCGGCGAGGCGAACCGCGCGCTGTTCGGCCAGCCGGTCCAGGCCCTCTACGACCTGAGCCGCGCGGACGTCATCGTCTCCCTGGACGCGGACTTCCTGGAGAGCCGCCCGGAGAACCTGGCCCTCAACCGCCAGTTCGCGGACCGCCGCGACCCGAAGAACGGGGAGCTCAACCGCCTGTACGTCGCCGAATCGCGCATGTCGATCACCGGCGGCATGGCGGACCACCGCAAGCGCGTGAAGTCCTCCGAGGTCTTCGCCGTCGCCGCCGCGCTGGCGCAGGCCGTGGGTGGCGCCGCCGCCAGCCTGGGCGCCGCCGCGTCCGGCAAGGCCGGCTCGCTGAGCCCGGAGACCCAGTCGTGGGTGCAGGCCGTGGCCCAGGACCTCAAGTCCAAGGCCGGCCGCTCCGTGGTGCTCGCCGGTGAGCGCCAGCCCGCCGCCGTGCACGCGCTGGCGCAGGCCATCAACGGCGCGCTGGGCAACGTGGGCACGACCGTGAAGGTCGTCCCGGCCGCCGCTCCGGAGGCCTCGGGCCTGTCGGAGATCAGCGCCCTGGTCGCGGACATCAAGGCCGGCAAGGTGGACACGCTGGTCATCACCGCCACCAACCCCGTCTACGCCCTGCCGGTGGACGCGGGCCTGGCGGAGGTGCTGGACCCCAAGCAGAACGCCAACCGCAAGGCGCTGTCCGTCCTGTACGCGGGCCACTACGAGGACGAGACCTCCAAGTTCGCCGACTGGTTCGTGCCCCTGGCGCACCAGCTGGAGACCTGGAGCGACGGCCGCGCGGTGGACGGCACCGTCAGCATCGCCCAGCCCCTCATCCAGCCGCTCTTCAACGGCGTGCCGGAAGCGGAGCTGTACGCGCTGTTCCTCGACGAGCCCTTCCGCCCCGCCTACCAGATCCTCCGCGACTACTGGACCGCGCAGGGTGGCGAGGCCGGCCGCGCCGACTTCGAGACCCGCTGGGAGACCTGGGTCTCCGAGGGCGTCGTCCCCGGCAGCGTCGCCTCCGCGCTGACGACCGCGACCCCGGATGCGGGCGCCGCCAACGCGCTGGTCGCCGCCTACCAGCCGCCCGCGGCCGGTGAGCTGGAGATCAACTTCGTCCACGACTACAAGCTGCTGGACGGCCGCTTCGCCAACAACGCGTGGCTCCAGGAGACGCCGGACCCCATCACGAAGATCGTCTGGGACAACGCCGCCATCCTCAGCCCGGCCACGGCCAAGAAGCTGGGCCTGGAGAACGGCCACGTCGCGGAGCTGGAGTACGGCGGCCGCAAGCTGCAGATCCCCGTCACCATCCTCCCCGGCAACGCGGACGACACCGTCACCGTGGCGCTGGGCTACGGCCGCACCGGCCTCCACGAGGTCGTGGCCAAGGGCGTGGGCGTCAACGCCAACCTGCTGCGCACCACGAACGCCCCCTGGTTCGACGGCGGCGCGAAGCTGACCAAGGTCCGCGGCAGCCACAAGTTCTCCCGCACCCAGTACCACTGGCGCATGGAGGGCCGCCCGCTGGCGCTCGACATGTCCGTCAGCGAGCTGGCGCACCCGTCGAAGGAGACGTCCCACACCCTGGAGCGCGTCCAGGCCAAGTACGAGCTGGGCAAGCAGAACAACCTGCCCGACTTCGACTACGCCAAGACGCCGCAAGAGGGCTACAAGTGGGGCATGTCCATCGACCTGTCGCGCTGCACGGGCTGCAACGCGTGCGTCGTGGCGTGCCAGGCGGAGAACAACATCCCCGTCGTGGGCAAGGAGCAGGTGGGCCGCGGCCGTGAGATGAACTGGCTGCGCATCGACCGCTACTTCCAGGGCGATGAGAACGACCCCGCCATGGTCATGCAGCCCGTCGCGTGCGTGCACTGCGAGAAGGCCCCCTGCGAGTACGTCTGCCCGGTGAACGCCACCGTGCACTCGGACGAGGGCCTCAACGACATGGTGTACAACCGCTGCATCGGCACGCGGTACTGCTCCAACAACTGCCCGTACAAGGTCCGCCGCTTCAACTACCTGCACTACACGCAGGGCAAGACGCCGACCGAGAAGATGCTGATGAACCCGGACGTCACGGTGCGCAACCGCGGCGTCATGGAGAAGTGCACCTACTGCGTGCAGCGCATCGAGCGCGTCCGCATCAACGCGCGCGTCGAGAAGCGCCTCATCCAGGAGAAGGAGCTCCAGACGGCGTGCCAGCAGACCTGCCCCACGCAGGCCATCGCCTTCGGCTCCCTGGCGGACCCCGCCCAGCGCGTCACCCAGCTCCAAGAGGACGAGCGTGCCTACCGGCTGCTGCACGAGCTGGGCACCCGCCCCCGCACCGCCCACCTCATCCGCCTGCGCAACCCCAACCCTGCCCTCGTGCCCGCCGCCCCTGCTGAAGCCGCGCCGGCGCATGAAGGAGGTCACTGACCGTCATGGCCGAGACCGCACACGCACTCCCGCTCGACCCCCTCGAGCCCCGGGACCTCGTCGCGCCGCACCACGACGACAAGTCCCTCAATGAAACGCTGCTGGACCATGTCTGGCGCAAGCCCGGCAAGGGCTGGTTCATGCTGCTGGGCATCACGTCCGCGGCGCTGGGCCTCCTGGTCGTTGGTGTCACGTACACCCTCGCGCGCGGCATCGGCGTGTGGGGCAACAACCAGCCGGTGGGCTGGGCGTTCGACATCATCAACTTCGTCTGGTGGGTCGGTATCGGCCACGCCGGTACGCTCATCTCCGCCATCCTCCTGCTCTTCCAGCAGAAGTGGCGCACGAGCATCAACCGCTTCGCGGAAGCCATGACGCTGTTCGCGGTCATGTGCGCCGGCCTGTTCCCGCTGCTCCACACGGGCCGTCCCTGGTTCGCCTTCTGGCTGTTCCCCTACCCCAGCACCCTGGGCGCCTGGGCGCAGTTCCGCTCGCCGCTCGTGTGGGACGTGTTCGCCATCTCCACGTACCTCACGGTGTCCGCGCTCTTCTGGTACGTGGGCCTCATCCCGGACCTGGCGGCCCTGCGTGACTCGTCCAAGGGCAAGCTGCAGCGCACCATCTACGGCCTCTTCGCGCTCGGCTGGCGCGGCTCCGGCCGTCACTGGCACAACTACAAGGTTGGCTACCTGCTGCTCGCCGGCCTCTCGACGCCGCTCGTGGTGTCCGTGCACACCATCGTGTCGTTCGACTTCGCCGTGTCCCAGATTCCGGGCTGGCACGCGACCATCTTCCCGCCCTACTTCGTGGCCGGCGCCGTGTTCAGCGGCTTCGCGATGGTCATCACGCTCATCGTCCCCGCCCGCAAGTACCTGGGCCTCCGGGACGTGATTACCGACCGCCACCTGGAGAACATGAACAAGGTCATCCTCGCGACGGGCCTCATCGTGTCCTACGGGTACATGATGGAGCACTTCATCGCCTGGTACTCCATGAACCAGTACGAGTTCTGGACCTTCTACGTGAACCGCGCCACGGGCCCCTACGCCGGCGTGTACTGGCTGATGATCGCCTGCAACGTCATCACCCCGAACATCTTCTGGTTCAGGAAGGCCCGCACCAGCATCCCCATCATGTGGGTGGCGTCCATCGCGGTGAACATCGGCATGTGGTGCGAGCGCTTCATCATCATCGTGACGTCGCTGTCGCAGGACTTCCTGCCCTCCTCGTGGGACATCTACACGCCCACCTGGGTGGACTGGTGCATCTACATCGGCACGCTGGGCCTGTTCGGCACCCTGTTCCTCCTGTTCCTCAAGTTCGTTCCCGCCGTCGCGGTGAGCGAGGTGAAGGAGCTCCAGCTGGAGCTCAAGCACGCCGCCCACGCCGCCCATGGCAACGGACACCACGGCTCGGACGCCGCGGCCACCCACGGAGCGCACTAGCATCATGGAAGCCAAGGTCCTTGATTCCTGGGTGATGGCCGAGTTCGCCACCCCGGAAGCCCTCGTCTCCGCCACGCAGCAGATGCGCGAGAAGGGCTTCCAGGGGATGGACACCTACTCCCCGTACCCGCTGCACGGCGGGTCGGAGGCCCTCGGTCTGCCGCCCTCTCGCATGCCCTTCATCGCACTGGGCGGCGGCCTCACCGGCATGGTGACCGCCCTCACGATGCAGACGTGGATGAACACCGTCGACTACCCGCTCAACGTCGGCGGCCGTCCGCTGCTGAGCCTCCCGGCCTGGGTGCCCATCACGTTCGAGTTGAGCGTGCTGTTCGCCGCGTTCGGCATCTTCTTCGGCCTGCTCGGCCTGAGTAAGTTGCCGCAGCCCTACCACCCGGCCTTCGAGTCGGAAGAGTTCCGCAGCGCGTCCACGCACGGCTTCTGGCTGAGCATCCCGCACCCCACGGGGACGGACGCCGCGGACGTCAAGAACCAGCTGACGGCCCTGGGCGCGACCCACGTGACCGTCGTGTCGGGAGAGAACGAATGAGGTGGCTCATCCCCGCCGCCGGGCTCGCCGCGCTCACGGGCTGCAACGTCAGCTCGGAGTTCCTCCAGCGCATGGAGCACCAGGCCAAGTACGAGTACTACGAGACGTCCGAGTTCTGGCCGGACGGGCGCGCCATGCGCGTGCCCCCCGCCGGCACCGTCCCGCGCGAGCGGCCGGTGGGCAACCCGGGCATCTCCACGGGCCGCTCCAATGGCGTGGCCGTGAACGCCATCCCGCTTCCGGTGGACAAGCACCTGCTGGAGCTTGGCCAGAAGAAGTACAACATCGTCTGCTCGCAGTGCCATGGCGTGCTCGGCGACGGCAACAGCGTCGTCGCGGAGAACATGGCGCTGCGCCTGCCGCCGTCCCTGCTGGAGCTCGCGGACAAGCCGGCTGGCCACTTCTACACCGCCATCAACGAGGGCTACGGCATCATGCCGTCCTTCTCGGGTGAGCTCGACACGCGCGAGCGCTGGGCCGTCGTCGCCTATGTGCGCGCGCTGCAGGCCGCCCGCAGCACCGCCGGGACGCAGCCCGTCCCGCAGGAGAACCGATGACTGCCATGGAGCGCTACACCGGCACGCCCAAGCTGATGGTGCCCGCGTTCGGCCTGGGCGTGGTGGGCCTCGTGCTCACCGCCGTGGGCTTCTTCATGAACCCCGAGGCGACCAGCTTCAGCTACCTCTTGGGCTTCACCTACTGGGTCGGCATCAGCGTGTCCGCCCTCATCATGCTGGCCATCTTCCACACGGCGAAGGCGAAGTGGCCCATCGTCCTGCGCCGCGCCATGGAGACGATGTCCATCGCGGTGCCCGTCTTCGCGGTGCTCATCCTCGCCTTCATCCCCATGATGAAGCACATGTACCCCTGGGTGGATGGCTCGCCGCTGGCCGCCCACATCCACGGCATCGAGGTGGAGCACCTGTCGCATAAGAAGGCCCACTACCTGAACGGGACCTTCTTCGCCGTCCGCCAGGTCATCTACTTCGCGGTGTGGATCTTCGTCTCCCAGCGGCTGTACGGATGGAGCACCCAGCAGGACGAGGTGGGCGGCCTGGAGCTCACCGTCAAGCAGCGCCGCTTCTCCCCGGGCGCCCTGCCCTTCCTGGCGCTGACCATCACCTTCGCGTCCTTCGACTGGCTGATGAGCCTCACCCCGCTGTGGCAGTCCACCATCTTCGGCGTCTACTACTTCGCCGGCAGCTTCCTGGCCGCCTTCTGCGTCCTCACGCTGGCCACGATCCGGGCCCAGGGCAAGGACCTGTACGGCAGCCTGGTGAAGACGCCGCACTACCACAACCTGGGCAAGCTCATCTTCGCCTTCACGGCGTTCTGGGCCTACATCGGCTTCTCCCAGTTCCTGCTGGTGTGGATCGCCAACATCCCGGAAGAGGCCCCGTGGTACGGCCTGCGCATGTACGGCCCGTGGCGCGGCGTCTCCCTGGTCATCTTCTTCGGCCACTTCGTGCTGCCGTTCTTCACGCTGCTGTCACGCAAGCTGAAGGAGAAGACCGGGACCCTGGCGATGGCGGCCGTCTACATGCTTCTCATGCACGCCGTGGACCTGTATTGGCTCATCTGGCCGGCGTACTCCGGTGAGGCCGGTCCGACGTTCCACTGGACGCTCATCACGGCCTTCGTGGGCGTGGGCGGAGTCTCGGTGGGTTACGCCCTGTACCGGGCGCGCAACAAGTACACGTTCCCGGTGAAGGACCCCTACATCGCGGAGTCCCTGAGGTACGTGCAGCCATGAAGAAGACCCAGTCCGAAGTCGAATCGCGGGTCATCGTCGGCGCGCATGGCGTCGCCGCCGAGGAAGACCACCTGGTCATGGGGAAGATCATCGGCGTCGGTGTCGGCGCCATGGTGCTCTTCTTCGTGGGCGCGGTGTGGGCCTGGCGCATCCAGGTCGTCACCATGCAGGACGCCCAGCCGGACGGTCCTCCCCCCCGCCCCGCCGCGGTGGGCCAGTACGAGATTGGCATCGTGAACCAGCGCCTGTTCGAACAGGACTGGCGCGCGGCGGAGAAGCTCGGCGGCCAGCACCAGGCGCTGAAGAACGGCTGGGGTGACCAGCCGGGCGTCACCGCCCACAAGTCGCTGGGGCAGGCCATGGACCCTGTCCCTTATACACATCTGACGCTGCCGACG